>JACMLK010000398.1 GCA_014379665.1 Saprospiraceae bacterium
ATAAAAGCATTAGTTTGCCTGGGATTGGATAATGAAAAATTGAAGAACTCTTTTCAAGCGCTTATACCAAATATTTTCGAAACGACCAAGGTATCAGAGGCGGTAGAGATAGGACTGAATTCAGCAACACCAGGTGATGTAGTGCTTTTGTCTCCTGCCTGTGTGAGCTTCGATCTGTTTAAGAATTATATGGATCGTGGAGACCAGTTCAAAAAAGAAGTAAATCTTATGAATAATAGATTTTAACCAAAAAAAGTAAAACGGCGAAATGGTGAGAAGTAAAATTTTAATCAGACAAAATATCAAAATACACATTTGAAATTATCAACGACATATTATGACCTTAAGGGTGACCGTTCAGTCTGGCTGATCGTAGCATTGCTTAGCTTGTTCTCTTTGCTGATTGTGTACAGCACTTCAGGAAGTGAGGCATATAAATACAATGCTACACATGGTACAGAATACTATCTTGTCAGACAATTAATGTTTATTGTGTCAGGTATGATGTTAGTATATACAGCTTACCGGTTGCATTATATTCAATATGCTAAATTAGCACCCATTTTAATGGTCATTGCTGTCCCGTTATTATTATATACAGCACTTTTTGGTGCAAAGATCAATGACGCTTCGAGATGGATTATGATACCTATTCTTGATTTATCATTCCAAACATCAGACTTTGCCAAGATTGCTTTGATTATTTTTGTGGCCCGGGCATTAGCTACCAGACAGGATTATATCAAAGAGTTCCGGGGAGCATTTGTACCAATTATTTTACCGGTGATCTTAATTTGCAGTTTGATAGCTCCGTCTAATTTATCCACGGCGGCGCTACTTTTTTTGACTTGTTTTCTGATGATGTTTGTCGGAAGGATATCATTGAAGTATGTTTTTTTACTCGTACTTTTAGGTGGTTTGGTCTTTGGTTCACTTTTTATTGTGGGAGAATATTTTCCGGATTATTTCAGGGTGGATACCTGGACCAGCAGGATACATGATTTTCTTTATTCAGATGGACAATTCCAGGTAGTACAGTCAAAGATTGCCATTGCTGAAGGTGGTATGTTTGGAGTTGGACCCGGCAATAGTATTCAACGAAACTTACTTCCTTTTGCTTACGCAGATTTTATTTATGCCATCATCTGTGAGGAATACGGATTTATAGGAGGCATGGTCATATTGCTGGTATATCTCTGGTTGTTGATTCGAACGATTAGTCTGGTTACCAGGTGTCCGAAAACGTTCGGAGCTATGCTTGCCATGGGATTAATGCTCAATATCGTGATCACAGCATTTGCAAATATAGCCGTGTCTGTGCAACTGGTACCTGCAACAGGACTGACATTACCCATGATAAGTATGGGGGGTACCTCGTTTTTGTTCACGTCAATCTCCCTGGGCATTATCCTTAGTGTAAGCAGATTTGTAGAGACAGCATATGAAGAGAAGAAACAACTCGAAAAAATGGAAGTAAGTGGCGAGAGTGATCATTAGCGGTGGAGGTACAGGCGGGCATGTTTTTCCTGCCATTGCCATTGCCGATGCGATAAAAGTGCAGGCACCTGAGACAGAAATTTTGTTTGTGGGAGCTAATGGAAAAATTGAAATGGAAAAGGTCCCGAAAGCGGGATACAGAATAGAAGGATTGAATATATCAGGTTTTCAACGCAAATTTTCAATGCGTAATCTGGCTTTTCCCTTCAAATTGGCGGGAAGTATGCTAAAGGCAATGTTGATAGTTCGAAAATTTAAGCCCGATGTTGCCGTAGGCGTAGGTGGATATGCAAGCGGACCGGTGTTGAAAATTGCCCATACTTTTGACATACCTACAGTCATACAGGAACAAAATTCATTTGCAGGTGTCACAAATAGAATTTTGGCATCCAAAGCAAATTTGATTTGTGTGGCTTATGATAAAATGGAACGTTTTTTCCCTAAAGAAAAAATAAAATTTACAGGAAATCCGGTACGTAAAGACATACTGGATAAAAATATCAGCAGGAGCGAAGCTAAACAAGCACTTGGGTTAAATCAAAATAACAAAACTGTTTTAATCTTTGGAGGTAGTCTTGGTGCCGGGACGATTAATGAAGCCGTTCTTGCCAATGCTGAAAAATTAAAATCACTGAAAGGTGTAAACATTATCTGGCAAGTGGGTAAAATGTACTATGACCAATACAGGTCCTGTACATTAGCAGAAATAAATGATATCAAAATCGTTTCATTTATTGAAGATATGGATACAGCATACGCGGCATCAGATATAGTGATTTGTCGGGCAGGAGCATTAACTATTTCTGAATTGTCAGTACTTGGCAAAGCCGCCATACTGATACCATCACCAAATGTGGCAGAAGATCATCAGACCGTTAATGCTTTGTCTCTGATCGAAAAGGATGCTGCGATTTTATTGAAAGATACCGATGCGAAGAAATATTTAATTGAAGAGATGTCCCAACTTCTGGGTGATGATGTCAAGAGAAAAAGCCTTGAGAGTAACATCAGATATTTTGCAAGACCCGAGGCAGCTAAAGAGATTGCTTCAGAGATTTTAAACATTTGTAATGCGAAACATAGATGAGCATTCAGGACACAAGTCATATATATTTTGTAGGAATTGGTGGAATAGGAATGAGTGCAATAGCCCGATATTTCAATGCTCATGGCAAGAAGGTTTCGGGGTATGATAAAACAAAAACACTGCTTACCGAAAAGTTGGAGCAGGAGGGTATTTCCATTCAGTATGAAGATGATATTAGTTTGATACCCGCAAACATTGACATAGTGATATACACGCCTGCCATACCGAAGGATCATCTAGGGATGAAATATCTTGTGGATCTTGGTCTACCGATGATGAAAAGGTCTGAAGCACTTGGACTAATCAGCAAAGACAAACGTTCAGTGGCGATTGCAGGCACACATGGCAAGACGACAACCAGCTCAATGACGGCGCATGTTTTGAAAGTGGGAGGGATCGATGTATCAGCTTTTTTGGGTGGAATTACAGTAGATTACCACTCCAATTTCCTGATCGGAAACAGTGATGTGGTGGTACTTGAAGCGGATGAGTATGATCGTTCATTTCTGAAATTAGACCCTTTTATCGCTGCAATTTTGTCTATGGATCCTGATCATCTGGACATATATGGCGATAAAGAGTTGATGGTAGGAGGATATAAAGCATTTGCAGGAAAGATCAAAGAAAATGGGGTGTTGATTATCAAATCCGGATTGCTAGATAAATTCACATTAAATGAGCTCTCAGAATTATCAAGGAAGACAATAGTAATATATGAATTTGGTGTAAGTGAGGGAGATATAATGATAACGAATATAGGTGTGGAAGGGGGAAGATTTGTATTTGATTATCAAGGACTTGGACTTAAAATTGACAAATTGATACTCAACATGCCAGGTCGTCATAATGCAGAGAATGCGTGTGTTGCCATCAGTGTGGGCATCTTGTTAGGTGTTACAGAAGATAAAATAAGAAAAGCATTAGCTGAATTCAAAGGAATACAGCGTAGATTTGAAAAAATAATTGATCAGAAAAATTTGGTGTTTATTGATGATTACGCACACCATCCGAGCGAACTCAGGGCAGCGATTGAAGCAGCACGCACTTTGTATCCGGACAAAAAACTGACAGGAATATTCCAGCCTCATCTGTATAGCAGAACACGAGATTTTGCCGAAGGATTTGCGCATGAACTGGATAATCTGGATGAAGTGATTTTGATGGATATCTACCCAGCACGTGAACTTCCAATCTCAGGCGTTACTTCTGAAATTATTTTCAAACTGATGAAAAATAAAAATAAAATACTGGTTACCAAAGCGACATTAATGGAGAGACTTAAAGGTTATTACCCGGAAGTGTTGCTGACCTTAGGTGCCGGAGATATAGACACATTTGTGCCTGAAATAAAAAATATGTTTTTAAATGAGCGGTAAAAAATTGAATATTAAAAGAGTAAGAGATGCCTTCATCTGGGTTTCTTTGCTGGCCGGGATCTCCGCCTTGCTCTACTTTTCAATTCACCGCAAGTCCAACGCAGTGGTAAAGACCCTGGTTATAAAAATTGAAGGGATAGAAGGGGATGAAAAATTGATCTCTGAGAAGGAAGTGAAGCAAATACTTATGTTGGCTGCAGGTAAAACATTGACCAAGTCAAATATAAGGACACTCAATCTCAGGAAGCTCGAAGCAAGGTTAAATAAAGATAAAAGAATAGAACGTGCGGATTTATATTTTGACAATCAGGACAGACTTAATGTACGCATTTCCCAAAAAAAACCTGTGATCAGAGTGATCGAAGAAGCAGGTGCCGGATATTATCTTGATGAAAGCGGCAGACAGGTACCAGTCACACAGGGCAATGTAGTGAGGGTACCCATTGTTACTGGATTGTCAGAAGTATATGATGCAAAATTTTTAACTTCTGACAAACCTTCAAAACTTAAAGACATATTTGCCATCATGAAATATGTAAAAAATGACGATTTTTTATCCTCATTAATAGAGCAGGTGCATGTGGCACAGGATAGCATTAAAGATATAATTCTGGTTCCAAAAATCGGAAGAGAAAAAATCATATTTGGTGATGCTCAGAATATGGCCTATAAATTTGACAAGTTAAAAATATTTTACAGAGACGGTTTACCAAGATTGGGATGGAACAGATATAAAACGCTTAATCTGAAATATGGCAACCAGGTAGGTGGGACATTGGTAAATCCGGATATTGCTAAAATTAGTATGCCTGTGCTGAAAGATACATTACAGGCAGTATTGATAACAAATAACAAACAGGAAAGTATTCATTAATAAATAATTTGTGATATGAACGATCATTTGAAATTAAAGAACACAGCAGTAGCTCTGGACATCGGGACCACCAAGGTATGTGCTATTGCGGGTCAACTCAATGAGTATGGCAAACTCGAAATAGTCGGCATGGGTGTCGTCCGTTCGGAAGGGGTGTCAAGGGGTGTGGTCTCCAATATTGATAAAACTGTTAAGGCGATCAGGGAGGCTGTAGATATTGCCGAGCGTAATGCTCAGTGCAAGTTCAAAGTCGTTCATGTAGGTATTGCCGGTCAGCATATCAAGAGTCTGCATCACCACGGACTATTGGTAAGACATGACTCAAATACTGAAATCAATCAGGGAGATATTGACAAGCTGATTAAGGACATGTATAAACTTGTGCTCCCGCCGGGGGATAAGATACTGCATGTGGTGCCTCAGGAATATACTGTCGATGATGAGCAGGACATATTCGATCCCATTGGCATGTCAGGTGTCAGACTCGAGGCAAATTTCCACATCATCACCGGACAGATATCAGCCAGCAGGAATATTCTGCGATGTGTAGAGAAAGCCGGTCTTGAAGTAGCTGATGTGACACTCGAGCCAATTGCTTCAGCAGCTTCAGTATTGAGTGATGAAGAAAAAGAAGCAGGTGTAGCTTTGGTTGATATCGGCGGAGGAACGACTGACATTACCATTTTTAAAGATGGGATTATTAGACATACCTGTGTGATTCCTTTTGGTGGCAATGTAATCACAAAGGATATCCGGGAAGGATGTACAGTGATGAATGAACAGGCAGAAAAACTGAAAGTCAAATTTGGTTCGGCTATGGCGGATGAAATCGTGGATAACAGAATTATCACCATCCCTGGCTTCAAAGGCAGAGACCATAAGGAGATATCTGAAAAAAACCTTGCAAGAATAATTCAGGCCAGGGTAGAAGAAATATTCGATTACGTGCTTTGGGAGATTCGCAGGTCCGGCTTTGAAAACAAGTTAATAGCAGGAATGGTGCTCACCGGTGGAGGTTCGCTTCTGAAGCATATAGATCTGTTGTCTGAATATCACACCGGTTTGCCAACAAGAGTGGGCCACCCTGTAGAACATCTGGCTCATGGATATTCTACTCAATTGGCAAGCCCGATATTTGCCACAGCAGTTGGATTGTTGAAACACACTATTGACAATTACGGAGACAAGGCGCATTACGTGGAAGAATTTAAGCGCATTTCTGCAGAACAGGGAAATCTCAACAATAATAACCCACAGATGAATGATAAATCACTGGGAAATAGGGTAAATGATAAAGAGGGTGAAGAAGTTGAAACAACCGAGACTGAAAAGAAAAAGGGAATTTTCAATAAACTCTTTACATTGACGAAAGATTTTTTTGAAACTGTTCCGGATTCCGAATTCTAATTTTTATTTAACCATCAGAAATTAAGAGATATGAAGTTTGATATACCAACAAATGAAAAGTCCATCATAAAAGTCGTGGGCGTAGGCGGTGGAGGAGGAAATGCTGTAGGCCACATGTTCCGTCAGGGCATCACCGGGGTGGATTTTGCCATCTGCAATACAGATGCACAAGCCATGGAAAATAGTCCTGTAGCTACAAAAATAGCTCTCGGACCAAACCTGACTGAAGGCAGAGGTGCAGGAAGCATGCCCGAGGTAGGTAAGCAGTCCTGTATTGAATCTATTGAAGATATCAGAAGATGGCTTTCTGATGGTACAAAAATGTTGTTTATTACGGCTGGAATGGGAGGTGGCACCGGTACAGGAGCAGCACCTATCATCGCAAAAGTAGCCAAAGAAATGGACATACTTACGGTAGCCATCATCACGCTTCCCTTCAAATTTGAAGGACTTAGAAGACAGAGGCAGGCACACGACGGGCTGGAGCAACTTAAGAAAAATGTGGACTCCATTCTGGTAATTTCCAACGATAAAATGAAACAGATCCATGGAAATCTGGCTTTATCTGCCGCCTTTGGACAAGCAGATGATATCCTCAGCACTGCTGCAAAGGGTATAGCGGAGATCATAACAGTCCCGGGCTATATCAATGTGGATTTTGAAGATGTCAATACAGTCATGCGCAATAGTGGGGTAGCCATCATGGGTAGCGGTCTGGCAGATGGAGATGACAGAGCACGCAAAGCTATAAATGCAGCGCTAAACTCTCCTCTTCTGGAAGATAACGATATCAGAGGAGCACAACATATTTTACTTAATATCACATCCGGCACCAAAGAAGTGACAATGCATGAGATTGGTGAGATCACTGAACATGTGCAGGAAGAAGCCGGTTATGGAACGGACCTTATCTGGGGCAATTGTAAAGATGAAGCATTGGGCGAAAAATTGTGTATCACACTTATTGCTACGGGATTCAGAGAAGGAGGAGCCAGGAAAAAAGAACCTGAAAACGAAAGGGTTAAAATTCCATTGGAAAGTGATCGGATACAGCAGGCAATTGTTGAAGAAGAATTCAGTATTTTTGACTTCGATGATGTAGCCGCTGATAATGTCATTGATTTTGACAATGATGATGTCAGAAAGACCATCAGTATGCTGGGAGTCAGAACTGATGATCCCTATGTAAACAGAAAAGGACACCTTTCTGAAGAACTAAAAAAGAAAAGCGAAGCCGATGCAGCCAGAAGGGAATATCTTCGTAAAACCAACAGTAAACCACTTGATAATCCAAAAATTATTGCAGATATGGAGAATGTACCGGCATACGCCAGGAGAAATGTAGCACTCGATGATACCAACAAATCCAATGCCAAACAAACTTCAGCATACACGGTGAATATGGATGATGACAGTACGGTGTTCGTTTCAAATAATTCATTTCTGTATGATAATGTAGATTAATTCAATATACATTTCGGGGATAATATATGGATGTATTCATGTATTATCCCCGGTCAAAATAAATTTCATTTAAAGTGTACGGTAAGGACTTCCTTTTTACTTTTTAAACAACCTGAAGTAGATAGAATCCAAAGGTAAAGTCCGTAAAAACGGATTTTAGCCGGTTTTAAACCCGGCCAATAGGATTGGATTTTCGTCTTTATTTATAAACTTTTTATGAGATTGGTTTATTAATTGCAGGTCCATGGCTCCCCGCCTGGACCTTTTTTTTATTTTTATCTTAATGCATAAGGGTTTAATGATTTATGCAACCTGAAAGAGTTATCCGGAAGGTTTAGTTTCTTTTAAATTTGCACAATATAACTGTATTTCAAACTGTATGAAAGTCATATAAACAGCAATATCATCAGTTGTGCAACAAAAATCCTCATGATTGTCACGAGTGGATACACAGTGGCATAAGTCCTTACTGGAATATCTGAGTCCATATATCCGTTACAAAATGATAAAGCTGCAGGATCAGTATAAGTACCACTCATCAACCCTGCCAGGTGAAAGTAATTTATTTTCATAAAAACCCGGCCAATGATCACCATGATAATCAATGGAATAATGGTGATAAGCAGACCATAAAACAACCACAACCAACCATTTTGAGATAAAAAGTTGTCATAAAAATTTGTACCTGCATGGAGGCCTACTGAAGCAAAAAACAAACAAATACCCAGATCTTTCATAAAATAAATGGCTCCGTTATTTATATAAGAATGTATGACTCCTATACCTCCATATCTGCTTATAAGCAAAGCAGAAAGTAAGGGTCCTGCAGCAAAACCAAGTTTGACTGGTACGGGCAGTGATGGAATCATGATGGGTATAGAGCCAATCACAATCCCTATGACCAAACCGCCAAACAAGGAGAGAAAGTCCGGCTCAAGTAATCTTTTTTCAGAATTGCCGATGACCTTTTCGACTTCTGTGATGTCGTCTTTGTTTCCAACTACCCGAAGGCGATCACCGTAATAAAGTTCAAGAGAAGGATTGGCGAGAAGTTCCATACCTGATCTGTACACACGGGTGACTTTAAGTCCATATTTATTGAAAAGATTAAGCTGTGAAAGTTTTTTGTGTGTGGCTGATTTGCGGGTTACAAAAATAGTTTTTGAAATGATGTCATGGTCTGCCTCTATTTGTGTGTCAGTGGATTCTTTACCTGTGAGGTGGATAAATTTTTCCACACTTTGTGGTTTACCTACGATCATCAAAACATCCTTTTCCTGCAGTTTTGAATCAGGAGAAGGAGAAAATACTTCTTTAGAGCCACTGTGCTTGAGCCTTGAAATGATGAGATCACTCAACTTGTTTTCTTTGAGTATCTCATAAATACTTTTACCATAAACGTCAGGATTGATTACCCTTGCTTTCTTACGGATTAATTTTTCTTCTGCGCGTTGCTTTTCTACATTGAGTTGATCCAGTTCATATTTAAGATCAATTTTAAATATATTTTTTATCAAAATGATCATAGCTATCACTCCCAATACCCCCAGTGGATAGGTAATGGCATATGCTACCGCAGGATCATCAAATGCACTGCCCGGGAACCGGGTCTGTATCTCGTCCAATGTAGATTTGGCAGCTCCAAGTCCGGGAGTATTTGTTACTGCTCCGGACATTAGCCCGACAGCATTTTCAATACCGGGTGAAGCGATCAGATAAATCAGATAAGTAACCAAGCCACCCGTTAAAACGGTGCCTGCACTCAGGATATTAAATTTCAATCCTTCTTTACGGAATGAAGAAAAAAACGATGGACCCACCTGAATCCCGATTCCGTATACAAATAAGATAAGACCAAAATCTCTGATAAAACCGGAAATATCTTCCTTCATAGAGTAGCCAAAATGACCCAATATCAGTCCAATAAACATCACCGCTGAAACTCCCAATGAAACACTACCAATTTTAATCCTTCCGGCAAATACACCTAATCCAATACACAGCAGCATGACCACAAGGGATTGAGTAATGTCAGGATGTGAAGTCGGAGAGAATAAAGTGTTGAACCAATCAAACATCAAATATATTTTGATGCAAAGGTACAGCAAAATATATTCTATCTGAGGACAGACTACTAAAACAACTGATGCTATTCTTTTCGTTCACATTTAAAAAATCGGGCAAATTTATATCGGACGAAGTCATTTTCAGCCGTTAATCCTGAATGAAAAACAGCTCTTATTATTAGTTTTTTTTGTATAAATAATAGTTCACCGGAGCAGGAGGAGAGTACCCAGGTAAACCAGGATTGTATTTGCCACCTGAACCCAGATTGGTGCCGTCAAATCCACCCCAAACAATCATTTCTGCATTGGTCCAGATTGCCGGGTTTATATATCGTGCAGACGGTACATTGGTGACGGATGTACCCAACCAACTATCCGATACCGGATTGTATTTAGCTCCTGTATGTGTACCTGCGGCACCATTGAATCCTCCCCAAACTATCATTTCACTCCCTGTCCATACTGAAGACAATTGACTTCTTGCTATAGGAGCATTAGTATTGGTAACAGGCGACCAGGAATCAAAAGCAACATTATATTTCGCTCCGCTATTATAATAAGCAGATGCATTGTGTCCACCCCAAATAATCATAAGACTGCCTGTCCAGATAGCCCCGTGTAATTGTCTTGCAATTGGACTGTTCGTGCCTGATATGGCGACCCAGGTATCATTTGAAGGATCATATTTGGACCCATCGGATAACATATTTACACTTGATTGTCCTCCCCAGATGATCATATGGCTATTGGTCCATATGGCTGAATGCAAAAACCTGGCGGTCGGTGCAGAACCACTATTGGTATCAGTCCACATATTTGTAATGGGATCATATCTTGATCCGGTATTTAAAAAGCCTGACCCTGTGGAACCGCCCCATACAATCATTTTTTGTCCTGTCCATACAGCAGTATGGCTTCCTCTGGCAACAGGTGCATTTGTTGTGGATAGAGGTGTCCAGATATCAGTAGCAGGATTATATTTAGCGCCGGTATTCAAAAAGCTACCATCACTACCACCCCATATGATCATCTCTGTTCCAGTCCAAA
>JACMLK010000399.1 GCA_014379665.1 Saprospiraceae bacterium
TCCGAAGGTTTAAACAGTTTTGACGGCAACAGGATTACTGCCTATTATAAAAATCAATACCCTGAAATTGCCTCAGATTATATAGAACGTGTTTTTATCGATCCTGATAACAGAGTCTGGATCAAGACAAACACTCATTACGTCACGATGATCGATGAAAACAGAAAATTTCATAAATTTCTCATTGGCGATACAAGTGATGTTAGTAATGTTCGATCACTTTTGTACAGCCCGAAACATGGCGCTTTTGCTTTGAAATCAGGAAAACATTTTTTTCAACAAAAATCAGGTATTGGCCAGTTTCTGCCCAAAGCACTTCCATTTGACTCGTTGGTCAGTCCTCCGGGTGGATTTACGTATGGGCTTCATGAAGACAAATTTGCTTATTACCGGAAGGGTATTCTGAACGTGGTCGATTATAATACTTTGGAGGTAGTACTCAAAATGAAACTTCCAGGTTTGATTGGAGCAAATTATATCAACGATGATGAAATGATTGCTTTTTCAACCAATGGAGAGACATTTTACCGAATCAGTATCCGACAACAAAAAATATTGGAAGAATATACCAATATAAAGGATCAGCATAATAAATCTATCCCCGGCAATCTGAGGAATATGGCGAGGATTGATGAATCCAGATTTTTGATCACCACGCTTTTTTCAGGGCTTTATCTTTATGATATTTCAAAAAATACAGCCTTTCGGTGGCAACACGATCCGACAGATTTCAGGAGTTTGGGTGGAAATAATACTTTTATTGCAAGGTATGATACCAGTGGTTATATTTTTGTCACCACATTGACGTCAGGGGTTCATTTTTTAAATTTAAAACATCACCAAATCAAAAGTAAACCCTATTTTGTTGATGCCGATTGTGATATTTTTGATGGGTATATCCATTCTATCACCACTGACCAAAAAGGAGTAGTTTGGATGGGGGCACAGGATCGTCTTATAAAGTGGGATCCTTTTACAAATGCTACCACATATATACCTTGTTTCCTCCCTGACGGAACCAATCTGAGTGGCAGAGAAACATTCAGGGTGGTACACTTTGATCAATCCGGAAATCTTTGGGTTGGTACGAACAGAAACGGATTATTTATATACGATGCCGAAGGAAAATTTAAAAAACATCTTAACGCGGACGGAATGCAACCTATACCTTCCAATTGGATCAATACGATCTGCGAAGATTTCGAAGGGAATCAGTGGATAGGAACTATCCGGGGGCTTTGTGTGGTGGATAAAAATAGTTATGCAGTGAACTTATTCGATGATCATCCGATATTGTCTAAGCTCAGCAAGATACCGATATTTTCAATTTGGGTCGACCCAGTTGGTAAAATATGGATCGGCACGAGAGAAGGAGTATTCTGTTATGACAAATTAAACAACCGGCTCACTGATTACAGTATCATGGAAGAAATTGTAGGCAATATCGTATACACTATCAATCAGGATCTCTACGGAAATATATATTTTGGTACGGGCGCCGGACTTTCTATATTATCCAAAGATGGGATCATAAAAACCTATAACAGAGAAAACGGTTTGCGAAATAATATATGTGAAGGTATACTTAGGGATGAGCAGGGCTATATGTGGATTGGTAATCTCAATTGTTTATTGCGGTATGACCCTACAAACAAAAAATTTATTGTAATAGAAGATGGACATGGGTTTAATCATGGTGGCTTTAAGATGCGATCTGCTCATAAGAACAAAAAAGGTGAAATGTTTTGGGGCACTGATAAAGGGCTCAACTGGTTTGCACCTGAACAGATTACATCCATCTCTTTACAGGTTAGGCCTGTTGTCAATGCATTGCAATATATCGATTCAAGTTATTTGTTTACCAAACATGAAAAACTATCTTTTCCATTTAATGCTACAGGTTTGATTTTTAATTTTTCGTCAGGTGAATTGTCCGGCATATCAAAAACGCAGTTTCTATACAAACTGGAAGGACTGGATGAAGCATGGCAAAAACCAGTCAGTTCCGGACAGGCTATTTATAACAAACTCCCTTCAGGGGAATATTCATTTCTTTTGAAAGCTTCCAGAGATGGTCTTGTCTGGTATGACGCACCTTATTCCGTTGATATAGAAATTGCATACCCCTGGTGGGAACAAACCTGGTTTACACTGTTGGTTATCACTTTAATCTTTTTAATGTTGTATTTTTTATATCGCGCTTATCAGAAAAAGAAAGAAAGTAAGGTCTTTAGAGAGACCATCCAATATTTTACTGATTCAGGATATGAACACTCATCTGTTGATGACATTTTATGGGATATTTGCAGAAACGTAGCAGCCAGACTTGGTTTTGAAGATTGTGTCATTTACCTTCCCGATTTTGATCGAAAAGTGTATATACAGAAAGCTGCATTAGGCAACAAGAGTATCAATAACCAGAAAATATTTCAACCCATTGAAATTCCGTTTGGAAAAGGAGTCGTGGGTCATGTAGGGCAAACCGGCAAATCCAGTATTATAGGAGATACATCCATATCTCCTATATATATAAAAGATGATGCAAACAGATTGTCGGAATTGACCGTTCCGATCATCCATGATGGTCAGGTCATAGGAATCATTGATTCCGAACATCCAAAAAAGAACTTTTACACATCAAGACATTTGGAAATTATTGAAACCATTGCTTCACTTTGTGCTGATAAAATATCGAGATCAATGGCACTTGCATTGATGAAAAAAAGTGAAAACGAACTAATGGCGCTCAACATAAAAATGGCAGAGTCGAGATTTCTGAATCTCAGGTTACAAATGAATCCACATTTTATATTTAATTCGCTGAGTGCAATCCAACATCTTATCGTCAGCAACCAAACGACAAAGGCTTATAAGTATCTGAGCACTTTTTCTAATTTCCTCAGATCATTATTAAAATTTGCCGAGAGCAATTTTATTTCTATAGATGATGAAATCAAAATGCTGAACATGTACCTAGAATTGGAATCGTTGCGTTTTGACCAATCTTTTACTTTCAATATCATCGTGGACGAAAGTCTCACCA
>JACMLK010000400.1 GCA_014379665.1 Saprospiraceae bacterium
ATTTATAATTTGGATTCTTTTTTTTCTTCTTCTCTAAGAATATGTTCATGGGTGTGTTGATCGGAGCGTCCTCTTCTTTTAGAATTTCATTGTATTTCATGATGAGGTCGACCGGGAGGTTAAAATCCATAGCGATTTCTGCCGGACTGGCCATGTGGTCGACATAAACACTTTTTAATCCATTTACTTTTTGGAACGGGGAATCGTCATTGCCTGCAAAAAAGCCCTTTGGCGCTTCCGGAGCCGACGATTTGCCACTGATGTCATAGGTGTATAACCGATAGTCCTCAATCAGGCTGATCAGCCTGCGGCTGTACATCGGGTGTGTCGCATATCCCGCCTTTTGAAGGCCATTCGCCCAGCCTTTGTAATCCTCACTCCCCAAGGAGAATAAAGATGCATACCGGTTAGTGGTGCGACCTTCTCCCGTGATAAAGCTGCTGTGGGCCTTAAAACTTTCCGTGGCGTCCATATAAACCCGGAAACATGAACGGATGTGGTTGCCTTCTTTGTCGTAATCATCATCTTTCAGATAATACGATTTGCCACTCCACCGGTCACCGCATTTTATCCCGAAATGGTTATTTGCTTTGACTGCCAGAGTGCTGGATCCGGCTTGGGATTCCAGAATAGCTTGTGCAAGTTTTATACTCGCTGGAATTTTGGTTCGAAGCATCTCTTCGATGGCGATGTATTTGTATTGTTCAATGTAAGAAACCATACGGGAATTATCGACTTCAGAAGCATTTAGCGCATAAGTGTACATAAGGAGGATCAATACGTTTTTTGTCATTCTCAGATTCATTACTTTGGTTTTTCAGGTTTTTGGATAAATTTTCATGTAAATATTTATTTGATAGATCTGAGGCCAACTTTATGCCAATGTCTGTTAATCGATTTCAAATAATCATCAAATTGATTTGTAACAATAACAATATCAATGACCTATGCTTAATAGTCAAACATATTAAAACAATTGTTAATGCGTTGTAAATGGAATAATCCTGGCTTTCAAATAATGGTTAAAACGCTTTTTGAAATCCAGATAAGGATTGGCGGTTCTTACCCTCGTAAACGGGTCAGATTTTACTGAAAGGTACCTTCAGCGACTTACCTGATCAATGGTAAGATATTAACGAAAGTGATGGTAAATTTTATTATGATTTACGCAAGGGTATTATCACCCCAGTTGCATTTTTTGCTCCTGACGGCAGGGCCCTCATTTCTTCCAGGGAAAGCTCAGGCACCTTGCGGATGGCGTCCTGTATGCTTTCGCCCCTCCTCAGCCTGTAGTGATCAGAGAGATCCAGATTGATCAACGGACTTTCAGGAAGCGCCACTTTATTATAAAAAGTAAACCCCCGTGACAGATTCAAAGCGATCGGTTTTATCGAGGTTTTCATTTTTAGAATATGGAGTTTAGTTCGTTTGGAAAATTTCCTCGCTTTACCGGCCACTGAAATACTATTATCATTTTTTATATAATGTACCAGTAAAGGTTTATTGACGCCAATTTCATCCGAATTCATATTGTTCCAAAAACGAATATTGTATTTATCGACACTAAATAATTCGGCAATATCATTGAGCTGCTCACCGGGCTGGGCATCATACAACACATGGTCATAATAAATCTGATCGAGCATGCTGCTGTCGAGGGGTTCCATTTTGACAGGTTCGGGTTTAGGGATTTCTTTTTTATCCAGATTGCCGAGGAAAAATTCAAGATGGTGCATTACTCTTGCTGGCAACATCAGTGTATAACCTGTTTTATTTTCAGGGATCCGGTCAGCACGGAAGGAAGTATTCAAAAACCTGATGTCCTCCATTGACATCCCGGTCAGTTCAGCTATTTTATGGAAACTGAGTTCATTATAAATCCGGATGGGCTTCGTGATCTGGAAATCCAGTCGGGGCAGTGCCGGAGTAAGGTAATATTCTGAATAATACTTCATCATATAGGCTGCAGCCAGAAATGCGGGTACATAATTCCGGGTTTCTTTGGGGAGATAATTTCTTAGTTTCCAAAAATTACGGGTACCGGCGATAGCAATAGCCTGATTTACCCGGCCAGGTCCACTATTGTAGGCGGCAATGGCTAAAGCCCAATCTTTGTATCGGTCGTATAATTCTGTCAGGTATTCCAAAGCAGCATCCGTGGAACGGTAAGGGTCTTCCCTTTCATCGACATTTTTATCAATGACCAATTGGTTCATTTTTGCGGTGCCCGGCATAAATTGCCATAAACCCTGCGCACCCACCCGGCTACGGGCTCCAGTGCGAAGAGCGGATTCTATGATGCTGACAAATTTCAGGTCATTGGGTAAGCCTTTGTCTTCTATCTTCCTTTCGAATATCGGAAAATAAATCGCTGTACGTCCTAATAATATCTCTGTCCATTCCGGACGTGAAGTAAGATATACCCTTAAAAACCCTTTTACCTCAGCAGTAAACTTTGGCTCCAGCAGATTAGTTACCGCCATTATCCGGGATTCCAATTCCTTATCGGATAGTTCAATAAAAAGATCTTTGTAAATGGAGGTGGCCAGGCCAGGTTTGGGGGATGCTACTTCTTCTTTATATGCAAACGCGAACGCTGGCAGGAGACAGAGAAAGGCAATCAGAACTGAAAGTTGGCGTAATTGCATGAGGCTATTTGTCGTTAATGAAGCTAAGAAACACAATAAATTTCACATTTATTGGACCCCGGTCAGCCGATAACATTTTATTTAACA
>JACMLK010000401.1 GCA_014379665.1 Saprospiraceae bacterium
TATTAATAATAAGAATAATATCCACTTCACCCTTTTCAAGACCCGGATCATTTGGAACAGCAAGTCTTGTTTCTATCTTTGACTGAAACTCCTTTGGCAATCTGACTTTTACAGAATCAATATGAGCAAGAAATTTCTCATCAATTTCGATGGCTATCACTTTTTTTGCCTTATAAGCCAATCTGAGAGAAAAGTATCCGTTTCCGGCACCGATGTCAGCAATTATTTTATCAGAAATATTGCCCAATTTTTCAATGACTAATCCTGGTTTTTGCCAGATTGCTCTCCCGACATTTGATTGGGAATCTTCAATGTCAATCGTTTCGGACTTCCCTACTGTAGAAGTATGAAGCACAGAATCATTATTGTATTCTCCTTCTTTGCAACTTATCAACCGTAAAGAAATAATTAAAAAAAATACCGTTTTAAAATATGGCATGTATTGGATGCATTGGATTCGGCACCAAGTTATAAAAATAAGTAGATTGCTTCCAATATTTTTTCTAATTCTGATCTATTTTCTTTCATCTTTCTCGCGGATGATGCATTTAACATGACCGAAAAAGATACAAATCTGCCCGATAAAGTCTTTGCATATCCTGAATAAGAAAGTGTTTTATCCATAGATCCTGATTTAACCCACATGTTGCCCTTTGCCCTTGAATTTGTCAGAAGATTTTTTACAGTACCTGTTTTACCTGCTTCAGGCAATAACTGACTAATAAAATTAGTGCCATTGTCTCTTGCATACATGTAGAGAAATTTAGACATTAAATCCGGACTGATCAGGTTGCGAGCTGACAATCCACTACCATCCTCCATATGAAGGGCAGCAATATCCAGCTTCTTTTTTGATAAAAAATCTTTGATTACCTTTATTCCATCCCCTCCGGAACCATTCCCTCTGATGACATAACCCAAAGTTTTAAGAATACTTTCGCAATTTATGTTTATACTTTCGTCATTAGTGCTTTTCACAATTGATTTTAAAAAAGGTGAAGAGTACGCTGAAATTCTATTTCTGATATTCTTTTTTGGATCACGATAGTATTTAGTCATATGGATATGACCTCCCATATCCCTGCTTTCCAATTCTTTCAACACTTTATAGGCCAGAAAGAGTGGAGGGTCAGGAATAGACCCCCGGATCCTGAATAAATCCTTCCCTTGCGGAATAGTACCGACGATCCTTTTACCATAATGATATGGTCCTCCAAATATATAGGCGTTGTCCCCGGAATCAGCACTGTCAACAGTCACCTCATTGGACAATTCAAGATTCGGAATATACGGTTGCAGGTAGGCGATCTTGGTTTGACTTCCTATCGGGCCATTTCTATGGAAGTAGATTCCATATTGGTTTTCATTAAAATTGATTCCCCATGCGCCGGCTGCGTAATAATTGCCAAGGTCATTCCATTGCCATGTAGGAGCTACGGGAAAAGAATTATATATGGATTCATCTGATATAATATTACCCTCCAGACAATGAATGCCGAATGACCTGATATCATCAACCATTTTTCGGACCATTTCTTCCGCTCCGGGATTGCCGGAAATCCTGTCTGAACCAAAGGTGGGATCGCCACTTCCTTCAATATAGATATTACCCTTCAATGTCCCGTCTGAATCGATGTGACCATCATAAGAGATGGCCGTCTCATAGCAAAAATCACTGCCCAGCAATTCATATCCCACAAGCGTTGTGATCAGTTTAAGGCTTGAAGCCGGAATGAGCATCTTATCCTTTTCAAGATCACCAAGTACCTCACCGGTCACAAGATCGCGAACAGAAATACCCAGATTGGCATGCTTATAAAATGAACTCTCCGAAGTTTGCCTGATCTTTTGCTGTAGTTGGCTTTCAACTTTCTGCCCTGAACCGGTATTCCACAGAGAAGTCAGCAACAGTAGTATAAGTAGTAAAATAAATTTATATATTTTCATTTAAACAGCTGTAATAGAGTATGATACTAATTATAAAATAAAATTGGATATAACAAAGATATGGTACAAAGTTAATCGTTTATTTAGAAAAAGATGTTACAAGCCTTTTACACAAGGTTAATTTCAAATTTTGTATGCCCATGGATAGTATTAGAGTATGTTTATTTGTTGTTTTATCCTTTTTTTGAGTACTACATATCATATTTTTGTTCAATTTGTGGTACACTAACCATAATTCTGTAAAATCTACCTTTCCTGCATGAGAATATAGCATTTTTTTAACAGAACATTACCTCTTAATAAAAATAAAATCTATCTTTGCGCTCCAATTCAGAAAAGTTAAATAAGTAAGATCATGAATTTAATAGATTACGTACACGAACAGTTGACACCAAAGAGCACTCTTCCTTCTTTCAGACCGGGAGATAATATATCTGTCAGCTATAAAATCATTGAAGGAGCCAAAGAAAGAATTCAGGTATTTCGTGGTGATGTGATACAAATTAACGGAGAAGGAGCTACTAAAACTTTTACTGTAAGAAAGATTTCCAATGGTATAGGTGTAGAGAGAATTATTCCTTTTTCATCTCCTGCGATTGCTGCCATTGAAGTTTTGAAAAGAGGTAAAGTCAGAAGAGCCAAACTTTTTTATCTAAGGGCACTTACTGGTAAAAAAGCAAAAATAAAAGAGAGAAGATACCTTACCAAATAATGGTCTAAATCAACTTCCAAATTATATTCAGGGGAATCAATCAACATTGATTCCCTTTTTTTTTACCTTTATATCTTGACCGGATAGGCTTAATAATGATGTATGCTATTTTTATCTATATTTATGCTCAAATTTTGATCGTATATGCCTACAGACAAACATAAGGAATTTATGCGCGAAGCCATAAAGCTTTCTATTGAGAATGTAAATTCAGGAAAAGGTGGTCCATTCGGTGCGGTGATTGTCAGAAATGGAGAGATTATTTCTCGGGGAACCAATGAAGTCACCTCTTCCAATGACCCTACGGCACATGCTGAAGTAGTGGCTATAAGAAATGCTTGTAAAATACTTGGTTCATTTCAATTGGATGGATGCGATATTTACACCAGCTGTGAGCCCTGTCCTATGTGCCTGGGGGCCATATACTGGGCAAGGTCATCAAGACTTTTTTTTGCAAATACAAAAAATGACGCAGCAGATATTCAGTTTGATGATCAGTTTATTTATCAGGAGATCGAAATACCATACCAGCACAGGAAATTGATTACTATACAACTATTGAGGGAAGAAGCATTGGTCGCTTTTGAAATATGGAAAAACAGTGTGGATAAAATAGAATATTGATGCTAACCTTTATTTTAAATGATCTCCTGATTGAAACAAACCACCCATCCGGCGGTACGGTCCTTGATTTTATCAGGTACCATAAGCGGATGACCGGAACAAAGATCGG
This sequence comes from Saprospiraceae bacterium, assembly GCA_014379665.1. Taxonomy (GTDB): domain Bacteria; phylum Bacteroidota; class Bacteroidia; order Chitinophagales; family Saprospiraceae; genus OLB9. The sequence continues at coordinate 3,393 of JACMLK010000401.1, forward strand.
ATGTCGGGAAGGTGATTGTGGTGCTTGTACCCTATTGGTTGGTGATTTTGAAAATGATGAACTTGTGTATCGGTCCATGACCTCCTGTCTGATGCCACTGGGGAATGCCGAGGGAAAACATATCGTTTCTATAGAAGGCATCAATATGGATCAATTAAGTCCTGTGCAACAATGCATGGTGGATTCCAATGGAACACAGTGTGGTTTTTGTACTCCTGGTTTTATTATGTCACTGACTGGCTTTGTAATGAAACCCAACTCAGGGACCTGTAAAGAAGCAATAGCTTCAATTGATGGCAATATCTGCCGCTGCACCGGATATAAATCAATTGAAAAAGCAACGTATAATATTGTTGAAGCTATCTCCGCCAAACCAGCCGTAAATGGGATTAATTGGTTGGTGGAGCACAGATTTATTCCGGAGTATTTTTTGAATATTGAAAAAAGACTGCTGGGCTTAAGAAAAAAAACAACTCCTCAAAAAAAAGCGAGAACTTATAATATGGTGGTTGGAGGCGGAACTGATTTGTTGGTTCAAAAGCCACAACTTATCAAACAGGCAACTATAAGACATTTGTTTGATGATTCCCTTTTACTGAAAATTTATCTTAAAAACGGGAACTGTTATGTTGGTGCTTCTGTTTCGGTTACTTCTTTTGCAGAATCCGGAATCATACAGTCTCTTTTTTCTGATTTACCACGAATTATCAAACTGGTTTCATCCACACCGATCCGAAATATGGCCACTCTGGCAGGTAATCTGGTGAATGCTTCTCCGATTGGCGATATGACGGTATTTTTTTTAGCTTTGAATGCCGATATAGTATTGAATCTGAAAGGGAAACGGAGAAATATTAAACTAAAAGATTTCTATCTGGGCTACAAACTAATGGACAAGGCATCGGA
>JACMLK010000402.1 GCA_014379665.1 Saprospiraceae bacterium
TCAGGGTATTGTTTTTTGTAATAGGCAGTAATCCTGTTACCGTCAAAACTGTTTAAACCTTCGGATGTACCAATCCATAAAATTCCGTTCCGATCTCTTGCGACGGAATGTACCCTGTTGTCACTCAGACCTTCTGCAGTACTCAAATGGTAGAATGAAGATGATTGGGCGTATCCCTGAAAGCTCGATAAGATACAAAGTACTAAAGAAGATATGGTTATGAATATATTCAATACAATGAATGCTTTTAATCGTACAAATGTAATTATTTATACGTGCTTTTAGTTACTCACTATTTCTCCCTTAGTTTCTTTAATTCTTCTATTTCTTTCTTCATTTCTATTATCATTTGTTGTTGCTCCTGAGTCGCTTTTATTAAAACAGGTATGAGGTCGGAATAATAAATACCAAATTTATCAGGATTAGGCAACAGGTTTCCATCTTTATCATATTCAGGATCAATGTTGCCGTGCACCACCACTTCGCTCACAACATCTTTAACTTCCTGCGCTATTAAGCCGAGTTTGGTGCCCCACTGTGGTTTTCCGATCCAATCAAAAGAAACAGGTCTTAGTTTCATAATATCTGCCAAACCATAATTGATGTTTTGAATGTTGGTTTTATCGCGGGCATCGGATGTATTGATGGTTCCGTTTGTAGCATAAACAGTTGACCATCTGTTTTGTGCCTGGCCAAGAGATATAATGGCATCATAGCCAGGTCTGAAGAACGTAGGATGAAACTCATAAGCTGTAGAACGAGGATTGATTGCAATGTTATCAGCATGAACAAACGTAAGATAATCCGTATCATAATCATTTGCAATTCTCCAGCAAGCACCACCAGCTCTTACCAAATCTATTCCGGCATCATAATTGGCTGAATTGAGTCTGACGATTGCTTCACCTGTTGAATTATAAATATCTAATTTTCGCTCAGGATCTACAGTACCAATCCCTATCAAACCTGATTTAGCAGTGAGGTCTATAGAACTACCGGTGACCAAATGCACTGCACCTGCTAAACTTCCTAAATCCATATCCGCAATATTCCCATAGTAAGACCCAACGTACCCACGATATCCATTGTTCTCCCAAAAACCCATAAACGTTTGATCTGCAGCATTGAGTTTGAGTGCCTGACCGGAAGCGGTAGTTGATACATCAAGTTTTGCTAAAGGGTTAGTGATTCCTATTCCTACATCACCGTTCGGATCTATCACCATCCTGGATACATCTTTTGTTTTAAAATTCAGATCACCTGAAAGGTTCAAAACATTTGTACCCAATATTAAATCATGGTCATCAACCTGTAAATACCCTTTATTAATATTTTGATGTTGCATCTGAAGTTTTGGGTCTGATCCATTAATGGTTAATGCATAGCTTGACGAAGGAGTCCCGATGGATACACGTCCAATATGGTCAATAAAAAAATGGTCATTTTCTTTTGTGCCCAGAATTATTTTTCCCAGGACATTGTCAGGGTGTGTATTTATTCTCATATCAAAACCTTTGGCTTGTAAATAACCTGTAGCCAAACCATTATTCATCATCGCGAGCACAGGGTCAATATCATTGATAGTTAATTTTGATGCAGGATAATTGGTCCCTATTCCTACATTGCCTGAATTAGTACTATACATATGTGTTCCGACTTTATTCCAGAGTTTATCAAATGAATTCATTAATTCAACCCACCCACCATATATCTCGCCCCGGTATACCCAGAAATTATAAGTATCTGTATCAAAAACAGTTAGCCCGATTGCAGGCTCATCAATGCCTGTCCTTTCAAAAGTGGTAAGACGCGGAAATAAAACTCCCTTTTCAGTACTGCTTATGTCCAATAAAGCTGAAGCATGCGGCTCAGAGCCATCATTGTTGATGGCAACATTTTGAGAAAAAGCAAGAACCGGAATAAAAACTACGAGTAGAATAATTAATTTTGTCATGATTGAAATTATTTTTCAACAAATGTATGTTGGCTGAATCAATCAAAGCAAATGTGCTTAGTTTAAGGTCGTTGCTTCCTATTGTGCGGTAAAAATTATTATTTAATGAACCTTTAACCAGTGTCTATCTGGTAATTAAATGCTTATTTTCATTGATGTAATAGAAAAGCACATGATATCCAAATAGAAGGAATAGAAGTCCTGAATGTCAGATTTGTTTTATCCATTCCGCCATATTTGACTCCAACAACGATATTTTATCCCTGCAAATACACTGGTTATTAAAAGATTATTTTTATTTTTAGTCCTAATTTTAATCCTACCAATGATATCCATAGAAAGGTAATTTATTTCCAACATTAAAACTTAAAATTATGTACATTATTCGGGATATTTTCCAACTCCGCTTCGGACAATATAAAGAAGCAAAAGCTTTGCTTGATGAAGCTCATAGCAAAGGCTTACTGCCTGAGGCAAAATCATCAAGGATACTATCGGATTTCACTGGTGATTCGTACCGTTTAATATTTGAAGAAGGTTATGATTCTCTTACTGCCTATGAAAAATCATTGACTGAAAGCATGGATAAAAGTGAATGGAAAAACTGGTACACAAAATTCAAAGTACATGTTGAATCATCGCACCGTGAAATTTTAAAAGTAGTCATGTGATTTTTGAAAAGGAACATCCTGCATATCCATGTACTTCCGGAAGCGCAGGATGTTTATTTATTTAAGCCACAATTTTGACAATCAAAACAAGCAATCCCGCTGACCCTATGACTCGCTTCCCCGCTTTCCCGAAAACACGATAACTCGCTTCCCCGTTACCCGCAATCCCCGCATATCGCATTCCGCATATCTCATTCCGTATGCCGCATTCCGCATTCATGCCATCACCGAAACCATGGACAAAGCGACCTCTCCTAATTTTACATCACCAAGAATAGTCACCGTTGGCAATATTTGGTCAGGTCTCAAACTTTTGGAAAATAATTTCCATGACGTGTCAGGGTCTATGATTATTTCAACGGATGGAGTACTTGTATTGCTTTTCTGCAGATTCCATTCGTGATCAGATCTCATTAAAAACCAGAAACCTCCAATCTCACTTGAGATCGTTAATTTGATTACCGTTCCATTTGGAACAGATATATTTCGGTAAGTGTGAGGTAAGCCCATCATAAAAATATCTATAAAAGGATAAAAAAATTCTTTTGTCATCAAGTCCGTATTACCTATAGCGTCTCTGATTTGTTGCTGATGTAACCATTTTTCTGTATATTCTCTCGCAATGTGCATCCGATTGGTACTTTGGGTTTCACCTGCCCAATTTACAGCAAAAGGTGAGGTATCGAATGGTTGCAACGATTTATAGTAACTACAGTAAGATGGACCTGTCATCTCGTGCAGATAGATCAACATAGTCGGACTTACTCTTTTCATGGCCTTAACCCAGTCTGCATTTAAACCGTTCAGATAATCCACCAAATCAGGGTACGTGGTAGCATTTGTTTGTTCACCGTAATAATGATCACGAAGCATCGACAGCACCCGGATATTGCCATCAAGCAGGTGGGCAACCACATCTTTCACTGTCCAGAGTTTGGCAATGGTTTGCTTTTTCCATTCTTCCGGAGTCAACGATTTCATCAGGTCAATAAGTTTCCTGTCCAGGACGGGAAGCAAATCAACCACATCAATGGGGCGCACTGTTTGTGTATTCATACCTTGGCTAAATTGAACAAAGGTTGATGGACAGATTGATCTCTTTTAAGATTTATATCTGTTGACCATGGTATGGTAATCCAGAAAATAGATAAGTTTGAGCGACACATTGTTGTTCTGATCTTCTTTTAATGTTTCCGTCAGATTTGCAAAATAATCTGATCTGTTATTAACATCAAATTTGCCGATTGAGTTTTTCCAAACCACATTTACAAAACTACCCTGGGCTATCTGCCAGGTGTAGACCATATCAATGTTGAAATAATTGGCAGTACGGTCGTTTGACAATGGGTTGAGTTCATTTTCAGAAAGTATTCCATCTTCATTCAGGTAAAAAAGATTTTTATTACTAAGCGCTCTGACATAATGCCGACCTACCAACGTCACCCCCATTCTGTTGGTAAAATTAAACTTTGCACATAAAGAAGTCTCATAGGTACTAATATATCTTTTTGCAAAAACGGGTTCGACTCCGTCAAA
>JACMLK010000403.1 GCA_014379665.1 Saprospiraceae bacterium
TTAAATGGTTTGGTGATATAATCGTCAGCTCCTATTTTAAAACCTTCCAGGACGTCTTCTTTTAATGTTTTGGCTGTCAGAAAAATGATGGGCACTTCTTTGTTTACACCTCTGATTTCTTTGGCCATTGTAAATCCGTCTTTTTTGGGCATCATTACATCCGTAATGCAAAGATCGAAAGTTCCCTTTTTAAACGCTTCCAGTCCGGCTTCTCCATCTATCGCCAGCGTTACTACATAATCATGCATCTCCAGATATGACCTCAATACATCACCGAAGTTCTGATCATCTTCTACCAATAATATTTTGTTTCCCATTTTTATTTGATTTTATTATTTAATAACTATTTATTAGTCAAATTTATTTTATCAGCTTCTTTTCCGGTAAAAAAACCGTAAATACACTTCCCTTCCCAAGTTCACTTCTGACGCTCACTTTCCCATAATGTGCCTCGACCATGGCTTTCACATAACTCAGTCCCAGACCAAATCCTTTCACATCATGAATATTGCCTGTATGCACTCTGTAAAATTTCTCAAAAATTGATTTTATAGCATCTTTGGACATACCAATGCCATTATCTTCAATAGAAAATTCAAATCCACCTCTGACATCTTTAGTACTGATAATGATCCTTGGCTGATCAGGAGTATATTTTTCTGCATTGTCCAAAAGATTATTTATGATACTTGATATGTGGGTGATGTCTGCTTCAATGACGGGTTTTTTAGCATCAAGGTTGGCAGTTATCGTACCTCCTTTCGACTGAATTTTTAATTCAGCATTTATGATGGCTTCTTCAATCAGATGGTGCATGTTGAATTGAGAAAATTTGAGATCAAGATTTTCTTTTTCGATCTGAGCCATCTGAAGCACTTTCTCTACCTGGCTGAGCATCCTGCTATTTTCCTGTTTTATAATGTGTATAAATCTGGAGACTTTAGTCTTGTTGTCAATGATGGAAGGACTCAATACAGAATCTGATGCAAGTGATATCGTTGCTATTGGTGTTTTGAATTCATGAGTCATATTATTGATAAAATCGGTTTTCATTTCTGATACTTTCTTTTGCCGGAAAATGACATATACGGTATAGGAGAAGCAAAATAAAATTAACCCCGTAAATAAAATGGAGCTTACCAGAATCGGAATAACACTTGACCAGAGAAATCTTGTTTTACTCGGAAAATATAGATTGAGATGGCCCGGTTCAGAAATCTCGTCAGTAAACAATGAAATTTTATATTCTGCTTTTGATAATGGATTCATAGCGGCGACGTTACTGGATTTAGTAGTATCTCCGATAGTAGCTGCATAATTACCATTTTCAATAAAATAAGCTTTGAGTTCATTCGAATAAACCCCGTATTCATACCTGAGGTCAATGCCCTGATTATTCAGTTCTTTTCTGAGATACTTATCCAGCTTGTCCTTGTCAATGGCTTCCAGCATGTGCGACGGATTAAAAAAGTATGAGTTATAATCCAGTTCTTTTAGCCGATGGTTCTGATTCCTGGCTTGAGCAGTAATGTCTTTAATGATGATGTTTTGAAGTCCGGTTTTTGAAGTCAGATTATCTTTGGTTTCATAATAAGTTTGTTCTGCATCTATTCGAAGCTTTTCTTTCACATTGTTTAATGCGATCAGTACTTTATCATTAAAGTTTTTTTCATCCAGATTAACAGACCATTTTATCCAAAAGAACTGTATCACGCCAACACCAATCAGTGAAAATGTCATAATAATGATGATAGTCCAGATGGCTTTTTTACTCATAAAGACAAATATATTTAATACTTTGAAGTAAGATTAGTAATTAACAACAAATTAACGCAAGTGTTATTTATTATCAAATTATACCGATTAAAATAAATTAATCTTACTTTCGTTGCGTTTTTTCGTTAGTTACAGCCCTTTCAGACTATGTCTTAATATGAACATTAACCACCGGAAATGTTGGATTTTACAATTGGTCTTTTATCTGTGCGTTATATATCTGATGGCAGGATTGTCTTCCTGTGCCAGCACCGGTTCTCCGTCGGGAGGTCCAAAGGATGTGTCGCCACCAATACAGGACACTATAATGTCGACAAAAAACTATCAGAAAAATTTTAAACCCCGACAGGTGGAATTTCATTTTAATGAGTTTGTGGAAGTAAAAGACGCTTCAAAACAAGTATTGGTTTCTCCGCCGCTTACTTATATTCCACAGGTAAAACACCGAGGCAAAAAAGTGACTTTTACATTTGACGAAAAGGAAATCCTTCGGGATAATGCCACGTATACCATCAATTTCGGAGACGCGATCGTAGATTTTCATGAAGGCAACAAACTGACCAATTTTACTTTTGTATTTGCCACCGGAGATCAACTGGATAGCCTGAGTCTGGAAGGTTCGGTCAAAAGTGCGTTGAATCAGGAGCCGGAAGTTGATATGGTCGTTTTTCTTTATGATCATATTGTGGACTCTGTCGTAGCCAAAGAAAAACCTTTTTACTTTGCCAAAGTTGATAAAACGGGAAAGTTCACATTTACAAATATTAAAAGTGATACTTTCAGGCTATTTGCCATTAAAGATGAAAACCTCAATTATCTATACGATCTCGAAACTGAAAAAATCGCATTTGGAGATTCACTCATCATACTGACAGAATCTATGAAAGAAAATTTCCCATTGATTGCTTCATTACCGGAACCACCCCTCAAAATAATGACAACCGGCACCAAAACTTATGGAAAAATCAATATACTTTTTAATAAACCACCGGGAGATATCCAATACAGGGTTTCAGATCCTGCTATAATGATGTCCAGCGTTCAGGTGCTGGATTCCTTAAATCTTTATTATCATACCATGGCAGACTCTTTTTACCTGTACATTCATAATGATACCATAAAAGTGAAGCCAAAAGGACGTGATGACTTCCTGAAGAAAACGGTTATGAAAAGAACCTTTGCTGGCAATCCTACTCAATTCCTGCCAAAAGATTCTATAGTTATTGGATTTAACTATCCTATAGAAAGAATAGACTATGAAAAAATCCGTCTGAGTGATGCTATTGGTCAACTGGAAGATGTAAATTATACCATTTCAACAAGTAAAAAAAATCTGATAGTGAAATACGACTGGCTAGCAGGCGAAAAATACACGTTGAGTGTCGACAGTCAAATTGTCCGGAGTATTTACGGGGTGGTCAATGATTCTTTTGGATTGTCATTCACTGTTCTAAAACCCGAACAGATGGCTTCCATGAAGGTTCGTATCACAGATTTAGATAGCTCTAAATCGTACATTATAAAAATATTGAAGGATAAAACCGAAATATATAAAACTAAGGCATCACGAGTCAGTCTTACTGATTTAGTGCTTAAAAATCTGGTGCCTGAAAGATATAATCTGGAAATCGTGGAAGATATCAATAGCAACGGCAAGTGGGATAGCGGAAATCTATGGCTTCGTCAGCAGCCTGAACGCATCAAACTCATCAAAGGAGATAAATTAAGGGAAAACTGGGAAAGTGATTTTACTGTCTCCTGGATAACCGGATCTATGGCAGGAGGTGAACCAAATACAGGTCAGTCAGGTTTACAGAATAGCACAACACAGAAACCAAAAAAAGAATGATATTCAGCTCGGACAAGTTAACCAAATTTTACGGTAAGAGGGAAGTAGTAAAATCTGTCTCTATCTATGTGGATCAGGGAGAGATAGTAGGCTTGCTCGGACCTAACGGTGCAGGTAAAACGACCACTTTTTATATGATGGTGGGGTTCATCCAACCCTCCGATGGTAAAGTGTTTCTTGATCAGGAAGATATCACCGGGGACGCCATGTACAGAAGGGCTCAGAAAGGAGTGGGTTATCTTCCACAGGAGCCTTCTGTATTTCGTAAGTTATCCGTAGAAGATAATATTCTGGCAGTACTGGAAATGACTGATATGTCCAAAGTGGAGCAAAAAGATAAACTCGAATCTTTGATAGGTGAGTTCGGGCTTGAGAAAGTAAGAAAAAATATCGGAGACTCTCTCTCGGGTGGAGAACGAAGGAGAACTGAAATAGCCAGGTCACTGGCTTCTAACCCAAAATTTATTCTCCTCGACGAACCTTTTGCAGGCATAGATCCTATCGCTGTGGAAGACATTCAGTCCATCGTAGCCAAATTAAAAACCAAAAATATCGGCATTCTCATTACTGACCACAATGTACAGGAAACACTCTCAATTACAGACAGGGCTTATCTGATGTTTGAAGGTAATATTCTTAAAGCAGGTACAGCGGAAGAGTTGGCAGCGGATGAAGTAGTCCGACGGGTATATCTGGGTAAAAACTTTGAACTGAAGAAAAAAAATAAGGACTTCCATGCACATTGACAAATATATGCGGATCATGTGGTTGGTTTTGGGGGTACATTTTATGACCTCCTGTAATTCGGATGCCGATCAGTTGACTCCTGAAGAAAAATATGCGGTAGATACCATATACAATAAGCAGGTGAATGCCTTGCGATCCACTTTGGATTCTATTTGTCAGGCACAAAAAGATACTTTATTTGTCATGGCTGCAGATTCAATCAAAAAGGAACGAATGGAAGAGATCGAAATGCTTTTGATAAAAAACTGATAACATGAAAAAGCTTTTGCTCTTTGTCATTTTTATATCACTATATTCATGCAGTGGAGATGATTTGATATTGAATTCGGACAACCCGAAAATATACAAAGCTTTGCAAAAAAAGAAGCAGGAGTATGCTTCAGAAATATGGGCCAACTGCCGTAAAGAAGCATTGATCAGGGCAGATCAATATGTCGATTCATTGATTTCGACGGAGATCGCCTTCCAGCTTTCAGACTCCATTGTCTTTCCACAAAAACCACCGAAACCACAGTCATTGGGCAAAATTATTCTTACTGATACCAGCAAAGCCAAACCCATATTCCGGAAACAGTAAAGTATTTCTAAAAAATATTTGCAAGTATAAATTAATTTGCATCCGATATTCTTTTTAAAGTATGCTGATAGGTCTTTTATGGTTTTGTTTTTTAGTGATTATACTATATTGGGTATGGTTTTATCATGCATTCAGTTCCGTAAGTACGGAAGCGAAAATTTGCAACCCTAAAGAAAAAATTTCCGAACCTGTCAGTGTGATTATTTCTTTTAAAAATGCAGCCGGCCACATTGTAAAAACCGTTGAATCCATTTTACTTCAGGACTATCCTGCTTTTGAAATCATTGCCATAGATGACTTCAGTTCAGACGGAGGATCAGAAATATTGCAAAAAATACATGATAAAAGACTTTGTGTATTTAAAGCAGCTCTGAACTTACCCGGCAAAAAATCAGCATTAACTCAGGCCATCGGATGCGCAAAATATGACCTGTTGTTGTTTACCGATGGAGATTGTCTGCCGGCCAGTCCCCGTTGGATCAGTTCCATGGTGCAAAACATATCAGTCAATACAGGTCTTGAATTAGTATTGGGATATAGCCCGATGGAGAAGACGGCGCGATGGCTCAATGGTATGGTCAGGTATGAAACGATACTTACCGCGATACAATACATAACTTATGCCCTGGCAGGAATGCCCTATATGGGGGTTGGAAGAAACATGATGTACAGAAAATCCTTATTTCATAAAGTCAGGGGATTTGAAAGTCATGCCGCACTGGCATCAGGTGATGATGATCTTTTTGTGCGTTCTGCCGCGCAAACCGGTAATACGACTATCAATATCAATCCTGACAGTTTTATATATTCTGAAGGAAAATCGTCCGTTTCCTCTTTTTTACAACAAAAGTCAAGACATATCAGTACTTCAATAAAATATAGTCTGAAACACAGGTTTTGGCTTGGATTATTTGCAGCCTGCCAGGTCGGGTTTTATGGTTGTCTCTTTATGGCGCTGTGTTTCGGATATCTGAGTGTAATTACTTTTATTGGTTGGTTGGTTGTGAAATGGACGGTGCAGATCATGTTACAGCGCAAGGCTTTTGTGATTCTGGATGGGCGGGACCTCACATGGTGGTTTCCTTTGCTTGATATAGGGATGGCGGTATATTATGTGATACTCCCATTTTATGCGATGGTGAGTAGAAGAGACTGGTAAACATCATTACTGACATGAAAAATCTGATAAAATCTGATGAGAGTTTTTCTATTTCATGATTATCATTATATTTGTTTCATAAAAAACCCTGGGCACAGTCCGGCTTCTTCTGTGAAGTGGGAAAGCATAGTGAAACAGGTTAACGTGCTAGCAATTATAATGATAAGGATCACAGGATAATAAGTAAATGGATCAGCATATGTGCGACTTATCGACGGCGAAGCCATGTAACAAAAATGGAATGTCAGGAGAAGACACTATTGCATTTATCAGTTTGAGTGCCTGGCATTGCAGGTCAGTCACTCAGAGTGGGTCGTGAGCATTACAACAGAGTTTGGGAATTCATCACAACATTGATTATGACAATGGGCCCGTTTAAAAAAAAAATAAAAAACGTTAGAACTTACGACATGAATCATTATCTTTCGGTTTGGGTTATAAGTGATATAAGATTTCGAAGGGTAGTAAAACCCAAATTAAACATACAAATTTATCTTTATGAAAGACCAAAGACCAAAAAAGCATAATAATAAAAAACGTCTTCATGCTAATTTAATAGCTGTAATAAAACTCTTCCAATCGGTGGCACCTCTCATAGTGCGGCAGATATCCACAGTTCTTTTTGGACATCGCATCCTTCAACCCACTTGACGTGAAATGAAGACAAAACTATTTCAGAAAAGTTTTTTTGAATATTTGGACATTCAACTCCAAATTATTTCTGCCATAATTTAGGCACATAATCATTTTATTAAACTTTAATTTTAAATTCGACAATTTGAATACAATTTACCTTGCTGACGACGATAAGGATGACTGCGAATTCTTTGTAGAAGCACTTAAAGAATTAAGCCTAAAAACCGAACTCTCCATATTAAATGATGGGGTCGAGCTAATGACTAAGCTGAATGAATCGGTAACTGAACCCCCGCCACCCCATATTATTTTTCTTGACCTGAACATGCCACGGAAGAATGGGTATGAATGTCTGAAGGAAATAAGAGAGACTCCAAAGTTGAAGAAAATTCCGGTTGTAATATTTTCCACTACAGCCAACCAGGATGCTATAGAAACAACTTATTCCTTAGGTGCTAATTGTTATATCCGCAAACCCACTTCGCATAAACTTTTGTTAAAAATAATTGAAACTGTATTAAACCTTAATTTCGGGGAACGTGGCCGGCGACTCTCAAAAAATAAATATTTCTTAAAAATATCCTGAAATTATAGGCGTATGATGGAGAAAATACAACATAGCGGTATCAAAATCATTTTTCTGTTTGCAACCATTATCCTGGTTACCCTTGCTCTGCAATCATATGTGAGAATCAAAAACCTTATCACTGAATCTGAAATAATTAATCATACTAACTTAGTAAAACTCAACCTTGAAAAAATCAGTTCGCATGTATCTGAAGTAGAATCAAACAATCGGGCTTACATGCTTACAATAGACTCTGCCTTTATACGTTCCTCACAGGTAGCTCTCACCAATCTTAATGATGTTTTTAGTGTTATTGATTCACTCACAAAAGATAACCCAAAGCAAATACAAAATGTAATCCTGTTGCGAAACAAAATCAATGAAAGAATAAAGATGATGGACTACAATATGATTTTGTTCAGTAAAAATATGATTACCGTGGAAGACAGGTTAAGGGCCAAAGAATTAATGGAAAATATCAAGACAAAGATTCATAACATGAAAAGCGAGGAAGACCGGTTACTCGATAAGCATGGTACTTCTGTTAACAAATTAAAAATTATAGTGATATTTTTTACTATATTTTTAATAATTGTCGCTATCCTGGTACTTGTACTGTCTTATTATAAAATCCTACGTGAACTAAGAGTAGGCGAAGGCATGAAGACTGAAATAGTCAGCCATGAAATAAAAATGCAAAATATTCTTAAAAATGCACCTGATGCCATTATAACAATTGATGAAAATGGCATAATCATGAGTTGGAATCCTCAAGCTGAAAATATTTTTGAATGGAAAGAAGAAGAAGTGCTTGGAAAAACATTGACAGAAACTATCATACCCGAGCGGTATCGTGAGAGACATGAAAGTGGTTTGAAACATTTATTAAAAACAGGGGAAGGTCCGGTTCTTAATAAGGAGATAGAGGTTTTTGCATTGAAGAAAAATTTAAATGAGTTTCCGGTTGAACTAAAAATTTCTGCTTCCAA
>JACMLK010000404.1 GCA_014379665.1 Saprospiraceae bacterium
TGATAAAGACTTCAGAAGCCTATACCAAAACAGCTATAGCCATGTTTGATGGTATCATCAGTTGCTGGTATCAAAAATTTAAATCAAATCTGGTAAGGCCTATTTCCTATATCCAGGAAAATATTGATGTTAGCTGGACTCCCGTAATTCAGACTCCCCCTTTTCCTGAGTACACCAGTGGGCATAGTGTGATTTCGGCTGCTGCTGCTACAGTCCTCGATACTTTGATTGGCCATAACTACGTATTTGAAGATAACACATCTGAGCTTTTTGGCATGCAAAAAAGAAAGTTTAATTCTTTTGATGACGCTGCCTGGGAAGTGAGTTTAAGCAGATTTTATGCCGGAATTCATTACTATGAAGGCATCGAACAAGGAAATAAACAGGGTAAATTTATAGGGAATTATATTCTCAGAAAGCTCTAAAACAAAAATAACCGTCATAAACATTAAAACATGAAGTTTAATCAGGTCTTAATTGGGTTGCCTTTACTACTTTTTGCCTGTAATAGTGCGGACAAAGTGGAAGTACGTAAAGTAACAGACCGGGAATATTCAACAGCCGCCGATATTAGTAATGAAACAGCTTTGTTTACATTGCTGTCACCTGAGGAAACCAATATTGATTTCAAAAATATCATCACAGAAAATCAGAGTTTCCACTTTAAGAACTATGCATATATTTATAATGGCAGTGGAGTAGCTATCGGGGATATAAATAATGATGGATTACAGGATGTATTTTTAGGGGGCAACTTGGTGACTGGTAAGCTTTATTTAAATCTCGGTGATTTCAAATTTAAGGATATAACCAAAACATCAGGGCTTGAAAATGTGACAGGATTTCGCACTGGGGTAAATATGATAGATATTAACACTGATGGTTTTCTGGATATTTATATCTGCGCAGGTGGTTTGTATGAGAATGATTACAGGAAAAACCGACTTTATATAAACAACGGTAACAGTACATTTACAGAGAAATCTGCAGAATATGGACTGGATGATATGAGCTACAGCACCCAATCATTTTTCTTCGATTATGACAATGACGGCGATGTTGACCTTTATCTGCTGAATCATCCGCTCAATCCTACGGAGAGCAATAATCTTTTGATGGAAAGTGACAAAGGTGGCAATCTTAAATTGGTACTGCCAAAAAACATTGAATTTACTTCAGATAGATTTTATAGGAACGACAATGGAAAATTTAAAGAAGTAACGGAACAGGCGGGGCTTTTAAATGACGCTTTTGGTCTGAGTGCCTTAGTGGCTGATTTTAATGATGACCAATTTACAGATATATTTGTATGCAATGATTACGTAAAACCTGACAATCTCTATATCAATAATGGAGATGGGACCTTTACAGACAAATTTAATGATTTCTTTCAACATTCTTCCTTCTCATCCATGGGGTCTGATTATGCGGATATAAATAATGATGGCTGTCTCGATCTGATGACACTCGATATGTTCCCTGAAGATAATTACCGTCAGAAAATGCACGGCACGGATTACAACTATGACAAGTACCTTTTAACAAAGAAGTTTAATTTTGCCACACAATTTATTAAAAACACACTACAGATTAATAATTGTAATGGTACCTATTCAGACATAGCCATGCTGACGGATGTGGCTCATACGGATTGGAGCTGGACAACGCTTTTTGCAGATTATGACAATGATGGGTGGAAAGATATTTTTGTCACCAATGGCTACCGTCGAAGTGTCACGGATAATGATTTTGTAAAGTATACACAGGATTCATTATTCAAAATTTATAAAAGTCAGTTTACGATTGATAAATTGACAGCCGCAGTACCTGTGCACAAAACTGCTTCATATTTATATAAAAACAATGGAAATCTGACATTTTCCAATGTTTCAGATATCTGGAATGCAGGACCGCCCGAATTTTCCAATGGAGCAGTTTACGTAGATTTAAACAATGACGGATATCTTGATATCATTTCAAATAATATTGATGAAGCCCCATTTATTTATAAAAATAATGGAGCAGCATCAAGAAAAAATAATTTTATACGCTTTAATCTGAAATTTGAAAAAGGTAAAACTTCACTCGGAACTAAAGTGGAAATATCAGATGAAAAAGGAAATACGCAAACCCAATATTATTATCAAAGTCGTGGCTTCCTGTCAAGTGTTGAACCGGTAGTTCATTTTGGGCTGGGAAAAACATCTAAGATCAATGAAGTGAAAGTATATTGGCCAAACGGGAAAATGCAACTGGTCAAAGACTTCAAAATTAATTCGGTTAATGACATAAGTTATGATAACAAGAGTCCGAAAACAAAAGTCCTGGTTAACCCGAATGTATATTTTGAGAATATTTCTGACGTGCTCGGAAAAGAATTGTCACATATCGAAAACGAATTTATAGATTTTAAAAGAGAACCGCTTCTTCACAGAAAATATTCTGATGAAGGTCCGGCATTGGCAGTTGGTGATATAAATGAAGACGGATTGGATGATTTTTATCTGGGGGGCTCTACCGGATATCCTGGAAAACTTTTTATACAGAAAACAAACGGGGGATTTGAATTAAAAGAAAATCCTGATTTTGTGGCAGACAAAATACATGAAGATGTAAATGCAGTTTTTGTTGATGTGAACAAAGATAAACATCTGGATCTTATAGTGGTCAGCGGTGGAAATGAATTTCCACTTAATTCAATCAATTATGAGGACAGACTATATCTTAATGACGGAAAAGGCAATTTGAAAAGAGCTCAGGGTGCATTGCCTGCCGTACTATCCAGTGGAAGTGCATTAGCTTTGAATGACATAGACAATGATGGTGACCCGGATTTGTTTGTCGGAGGGAGAATATCATCAGGTCAGTATCCTTTAGCTCCAATGAGTTATCTGGCCAGAAACGATAATGGAAAGTTTGTCAATGTGACACCATCATGGTCAGAAGGATTATTTAAGATCGGTATGGTTACCTCAGCGACTTTTGAAGATCTGGATAAGGATGGCGTGAAAGAGCTCATTCTATGTGGAGAATGGCTTCCGATATCTATTTTTAAGTTTGAAGGTGGAAAGTATAAAAATGTGACTGCTTCATTTGGTCTGGATAAAAATATAGGCTGGTGGGAAACTATCCATGTCCGCGATCTGAATGGTGATGGTTATCCTGAGATTATAGCCGGCAATGTTGGTCTCAATACCCACATGAAATCAAGTAATGAAAAACCCGTCACGCTGCACTATAAGGATTATGATGGTAATTCTACCCTTGATCCTTTGCTATGTTATTACAA
>JACMLK010000051.1 GCA_014379665.1 Saprospiraceae bacterium
CAGGTCGATCAATTCAACGAAATTATGAAAACCGTAATTCTTATGAAAATGATTTTGGTGATCGACTTCAACATGGTGATTTTTTTGAAAGTGATAGTATACTGACCAAGAATCAGTCTATTCATTATACAAAAGTACTAAACAGAAAGGTGACATCTTACGGTGGTATTACTCCGGATATCTTTATAGGGTTGGACTCAGCTTACCGTAATGTTCAACTCCTTAATGCAAAGTCCTATATCTCAGAATTTGTATACAGATTTGTGTCTGAGAACAAAGAATCTATGCCCTCAAATATAAAAATATTGTCTGATTGGGAAATTCCAATAAGATTTTATAAATCATTTTCAGAATTCCTCGAAAGTGAGTCACCTGATAATAAAATCAATTCCGAACAACTTGTATATCTTTCCGATGAGATAAAACAGAATATTTCCATGTTGTTATTTGGTAAGGATAATGCTGATAATTACTTTATGCATAATGATGATTTTATTAAAAAAGCTATTCAAATTATTAGAAATAAATCAACATTGAAGGAAATATTGACTCCTGCCCATCCTGATTTATAATAAAAAGTAAATTAACCTGCTATTGTATACGATTTAATTATTATTCATAATAATAAGATTTACAATTACTTTATCTATAATAAATAAAAATATATGTTTATATATTGAAAACGTATATTATACGCATATGAAAATAAAATTATAAAAAAAATATTATAAATCATTATATTACATATTATAAAAAAATTACATTTGTGTCGTTAATCGACTAAAAGTCATTATATCAAACTTTAAGATTATTCCGACTGAATAGTAGTAGTGCCCAATTACAGTATTTAGAATTCCTGAAAAATTCAGGAATAGTTGGAGTGGTTATATCATCGTGTTGGTCCCCATATATAATGAACCAACGCCTCTGATATATACTATCATAGATGTTTTAGGATTTCATAACATTTCATAAACTCAAATGCGGAAAAGTATTCGTGTGGAGTGATAAACAAAATTTAAAATTTATTAAACTCAAAATTGGATCTCATGATGGAAACAAATTTTACGCGATTTAACTCAACAGTAAGGCTTCTGATAGTCATACTAATCAGTTCTTTCAGCATTAACAACTCGACAGCTCAGTCTTGCGCGTGTAAGGAAAATATTCAGGTATCTCTTAATGAAAATGGATCTGCTACTATAACAGCGTCCATGCTCCTTACTGATAATTCAACCTGTGCAGGCACCCAAACGGTTACCGTAATGCTAACACCTACCGGAAACCCTATTGCGGGAAGCCCTAATGTGGACTGTAGCCACATAGGTAAAATACTATATGGCAAAGTATCAAATGGTACAAATTCGTGTTGGTCATCCCTTTTGGTTGAAGATAAGATCAAACCGACTATAACCTGCCCAGGTAATATTACTTTAACATGTACAGAAATGAGTACTTTTGTACCGGTAACTTCAGATAATTGTACTGTAGTGTTGCTGGATACAATCAGTGAAACAGTTCTTGTAAATAACTGTAACAATGGATTGGCAAATAATATTCTGAAAAGAGTGACCAGAACATATCAGGCTATTGATCCAAGTGGAAATGTATCACTACCATGCACCATTGTCTTTGATGTCACAAGAATACCGAGCCTGAATGATATCATCATGCCGGAGCCTTTCCTCATAGTCAATGACACAGAACTCGAATGTGATGGTCCATGGGCAAAACTTCCGAATGGAAACCCGTCACCTGTAGACATTGGTTTGGCTCAAGGTACGGGAGTGCCAATGATTGGACTTTTGGCATTATATCCTGATCCTAATGTTTATTGCAATCTTGCAGTGACGTTTACTGATACCAAACTTCCGAAAATTGGTTGTGTAACTAAAATAATGAGAGCCTGGCAGGTGATAGAATGGTCCTGCGACAACAGAGTCAGGCCACTGCATATTCAAATGATTGAGATTGTTGATACCGAAGGGCCTACTATTTCAGGGTTAATCAATGTTTCGGCATCTACAAGCAATCATACCTGTGATGCAAACGTTACTTTACCTACACCAATTTTGGCTGACAATTGTGCCCTTGTTGGTACATTGACAGTTGATATAACTATTTATTTGAATTCAGGACCGGCTCCGGGCTTTTTTATCAAGCATGGTAGCCCAAAGACGGCCACATTGCCCGTAGGTATACATTTAGCTGTTTACACCGCTTATGATGATTGCTATAATAGTACTACAGCCTCTATTGTAGTGGAAGTTGAAGACAGAACACCTCCTGTAGCTATTTGTGATGAATTTGCTACTATAGGACTGACTTCTGATGGAGCTGCATGGGTACCGGCTACAGTATTTGATGATGGTAGTTATGATGAGTGTGAGTTAGGGAAAGTATTGGTAAGAAGAATGGATACTGACAATTGCGGGACATGTGCCACACCTTCATTTCCGGGATTTACTTTTCTTGGTGAATATGGTAGTGGACTAAATAAACATTACTATTATCTTTCCAATCATGCTGCTACTCCAAAAGTTGCATTTAAAACAGCAAAAGCCATGGGTGGATATGCTGCCTCATTTGAAACAGCTTTGGAAAGAACATCAGTTAGAGGTCTCGTAAAATCCGTTGGAAATAGTATTGATTATCTGATTGGTTTTTCTGATCTAAATTTTGATGGAATTTATTTATGGGAAAGTGGAT
This sequence comes from Saprospiraceae bacterium, assembly GCA_014379665.1. GTDB lineage: Bacteria > Bacteroidota > Bacteroidia > Chitinophagales > Saprospiraceae > OLB9. The sequence continues at coordinate 2,710 of JACMLK010000051.1, forward strand.
CAACAGCAAATATTCTACCTGTAAACGGAATAACTCCATCCACCCAATATGTAATTGTGGATGCAGATAATATAATCCCTGCAAATGATGGACTTCTACAGGCTGTCAAATTTAATACAGAAAACAGGTATGTTGTGGAGATTACTGATCTCTGTGGTTGGAGTGATCATGCGAAATTCTGTTGTGCTGATATCGGAACAAATCAGATGGTAGCATTCAGAGCGATAGATAAAGCAGGTAATTATAATGATTGCATGGTCAGCGCAGTGATTCAGGATAAGATTGGTCCTGTTATTACATGTCCGGGAGACATAACAGTTAATTGTGATTTTGTATATGATCCCAACAATCTGAGAAAGGATTTCGGTTGGGCAACAGCAACTGATAATTGTGAGAATCCAACAATTACTCAGGATTCATTGATCTCAATTAACAGTTGTAGAATTGGAAGTATTAGAAGAACATTTACAGTTACTGACCTCGGTGGACGAACAGCTTCATGTACCCAGGTCATCACATTCCAACCTTCAGGTCTTCAGGTATATCAGGGACCATTGCCAGGTCAATGGCCGGCAAATGTTATGGTTACTGGTTGCGGTGACCCAAATGCCCCTTCATTATTACCTTCAGTTTTAGGTTATCCGATATTGACTGATGGGGTATGTTCTCTTGTTGGTTCCGATTATGAAGATCAAACATTTTTGTTTAATAATCCTGCCAGCCCGGCATGTTTCAAAATATTGCGATATTGGACAGTGATTGATTGGTGCCAGCCACTAATAGGTGGAGGATATAGATCATGGACGCATACACAGGAAATCAAAGTAATAGACAATACAGCACCTGTTTTTGCACCATTGGCACCATCCGTATCAGCCAATACATTTGACCCTGATTGTGCTGACGGAACTATTTCACTTATAGCAAGTGCTACTGACGTATGTACTCAGGTATTAAAATGGAGCTACAAAATCGATCTTGAAAATGATGGTACTTTTGACCTCAATAATTCAGGAAATGGCAATTCAATAAATGCTTCCGGGATTTATCCTGTTGGATTACATAAAATAGTGTATACTTTTGAAGATAAGTGTGGTAATGTGTCAACAAAGGAGCAATTATTCAGCATAGTAAATAAAAAAGCTCCGAATGCATATGTAAAAAACGGGTTATCAATCAACCTGACTGCAACAATTGATGGAGATGGATTTGCTGAGATATGGGCTACAGATTTTGATAATGGAAGTAGCCACCCTTGCGGATATCAGATATATTTATCATTTACACCGGTTTTTATTGATGCATTAGGTAATGTGGTTACTACACCTAATCTCGTCTTCGATTGTGGTGATATAGGCGAACAGGATGTTACAATTTATGTAGCCGCGGTGACACCAGCAGGTGATATCGTGGAATCATCAGTGGAAACATTTATAGACGTGCAGGATAACAATGATGTTTGTGACGGCGACGGAAGAAGGGTTGAAGTAAAAGGTACCTTGATTACAGAAGCAAATGTTGAAGTTGAAAATGTAAATGTCGGACTCATAGGTTCAGAACAGAATGTAATGACCGGATCTGATGGGCAGTTTGTTTTTGAAAACATGCCTGAAGGAGGCAACTATATAGTGACCCCATCAAAAAATGATGATCATATGAATGGCGTGTCCACACTTGACCTTGTCATGATCCAGAGACACGTTCTAAATCTGGATAAATTGAATTCACCGTTTAAATTAATCGCTGCTGACATAAACAAAGATGGTAAGATTTCAGCAGCAGATTTAGTGGAGCTGAGGAAACTTGTACTTGGAACAACAAACTCATTTGTCAATAACAATTCATGGAGATTTGTAGATAGGAGTTACCAATTTCAAGATCCTTTGTATGCACACGGTGAGAGTTTTCCTGAGGTATACAGAATTGATCTTTTGAATGCTGATATGATCACTGATTTTATTGCAATAAAAGTGGGTGATGTGAATGGCAATGTAAAAGCCAATAATATAAACTATTTACTTGAAAACCGATCCACTGACAGATTGGTATTAACTACCGACAACGTCAATTTTGAAGCGGGACAAAAAATAGTAGTACCTGTTAAAACAGATCATTTGGCCGATATTTCAGGAATGCAGTTTACTTTAAAGTTTAATCCGGACGTACTTGAATTGCAAAATTTAAATTCTGCTGATCTTACTGTTAATGATCATAATTTTGGTCTTGCACAATTGAATAATGGTGTTATTACATTTAGTTGGAACGAAAGTGACAACGTTAGATTGAGTAAGGGTTCGTCTTTATTTAATATCACTTTTATAACTAAAAAAAGGGGAAATATAAAACAAATGTTGACTCTTGGATCCGAAGTTACTAAAGCGGAAGCTTATAATGTTGATGCCGTAATGAATATAGACTGGTTCGTGACGGAGAGGAATGATCACGCAGGATTTGCACTTTATCAAAATTCTCCTAACCCATTCAAAGATAATACCTTGATTGGCTTTGAATTACCTATAGACTTGAATGCAACATTTACATTGTATGATGTGACAGGAAAAATAATCAGGACTTCATCATTAAAAGGAGTAAAAGGTTACAATTCCATTGAAATCAACAAGTTAGAAGTTAATGCGGGCGTGATGTATTACACATTAAGGGCAGGTGAATTTACTGCCACCAAAAAAATGGTGGTTATAGAATAACAATTATAAGAAATTATTTTACTGTTTTTGGGATGGGACCCCTCTTCAATGAAATTTGAAGGGGGTCTTTTTCTTTAAGGTTATTTGTATTGTGTATTTTTACGGCCAAATGGCAAGAATATTATGTATTGATTATGGTATCAGAAGATGTGGCATTGCTGCTACCGATCCGTTTCAAATCATTGTTTCAGCAGTTACAACTATTGAAACATTACAAATATTTTATTTTCTGGAGAACTATTTGAAACAAGAGGTTGTTGAAAAATTAGTAATTGGGCTACCGGTTCATAAGGATGGCAAATTCACCCACCTAAAAACCCATATTGACTTATTTACCAAACAATTTAGAGTAAAATGGCCTGACGTTGCTATAGATTTTGCCGATGAACAATTTTCTTCTGTACAGGCAAAAAAAATAATTATGGAAGGTGGTGCCAAAAAAAAAACAAGACAGGACAAAGCTTTGATTGATAGAGTAAGTGCTGTGATTATCCTTCAAAGATATTTAAATCATATTTAGAACTTATGCTGTTACCAATATATGCTTACGGACAACCCGTTTTGAAAAAAAAGGCAAAGATCATAGATGCGAAATTTCCAAAATTGAGTGAGCTAATCTCCGATATGTGGGAAACTATGTATTTTGCTCACGGTGTAGGATTGGCCGCTCCTCAGATCGGACTTTCTATACGTCTGTTTACTATTGACACCATACAAATCATGGATGAAGATAAAAAAGAGGAAGGCATAAAGCAGGTTTTCATTAATGCTCAGGTTATCGAAGAAAATGGCGATCTTTGGCCATATGAAGAAGGTTGTTTGAGTATTCCTGATATCAGAGGTGATGTTGAGCGACCCCAGAAAGTAAGGTTGCAATATGTGGATGAAAACTTTGTGAAGCATGACGAGATTTACGAAGGTATTAATGCTCGTGTGATTCAACATGAATACGACCATCTTGAAGGCATTCTCTTCATAGAAAAGCTAAAACCATTAAAGAAAAAGCTTATTCAGGGAAAGCTGAGTGATATTAAAACAGGAAAAGCGATAGCTGATTATAAAATAAAATTTTTGAGAGTTTGATTATTTTTGGACAATTGAATATCGTTTTTGAGATATTTATCATTGAGTAAGTAGTTGATCATTGATGTAAAAGGCAGTACAAAAAATGGATAATACCAATTGGGGACACAGACAATGCCCGGGATGATATAATATATCATGCTGCCCAAAAGCATAGTACCCAGATATATGCTGAAAAAAATAATAGATTTTTTTAAATTAAGTCCACTTCTATAGGTGAATTTGCTATTTATAACATACGAAATAAGAATTGTTATAAAGTACACCACAATATGTGTAAGTATAAGTGGGGTCTTAAAATATTTTAATAGAATTATATTTGAGCTCAACGACAGAAAGGTCATCATCCCTCCTATGATTGAAAAACTGAAAATTTTATTTATCGAATCCAATAGTTCAGGTTTTGTTAAAAAACGATAAAATGGATGTGCAAACAAATTCTGTGGTAGATTCTTTCATAAAGGGATATAATGGGAGACTTAAGGTCATAGATGAAATTTTTTCTGCCACCGGATAATCACCTATCCGGTACCCTAAATGCCCATATGCTTTCTGCTGATGTGGTGGAATTGGATAATGAATTAAAGTTTGGATTCCTTTATTTTGGAGAAATGACTGGAGCTCATTTCGTTTAGATGTTCTCACCTGATACACATGACTTACCATTGATAATTCCTGTGTATTATCCGGTAAGATTAAATTATCAATCCATTTAAGTCTCGAGTCGTAAAATGTTGTTATTTCTCTTCTTTTAATGTTCCAATCATCAAGGTATTTAAGTTTTACATTAAGAATGGCAGCCTGCATTTCATCGAGTCTGGAATTGATTCCAATTATGTTATTGATATATTTGATATGGGAACCATAGTTTCTAAATGCTTTAATTTTTAAATAAATGTCTTCATTATCGGTGGTCACAGCTCCTCCGTCCCCCATACAGCCAAGGTTTTTCCCTGGATAAAAACTTGTAGCATTAGCAATACCAAATGAGCCACTTTTTTTACCATCTAAAAGAGCCCCGTGAGCCTGAGCATTGTCTTCTATTACATGTATATTGTATTTTGTAGCTAATGAAAGTATTTCGTGCATATTAGCTATTCTGCCATAAAGATGAACCGGAATAATAGCTTTTGTTTTATGAGTAATTTTGGCTTCAATAAGTGAAGGGTCCAAATTGCATGTATCAAAACAGGGTTCTACAGGAATAACTGTGGCACCAACATTGGAAACAGCCATCCAGGTAGCAATATAGGTATTGGAAGGTACAATGACTTCATCTCCCGGACCAATATTTAATGACTTCAAAATTAAAATAATGGCATCAAGTCCATTGGCTACACCTACAGCAAATGACACACCGGAATAGGAAGCATACGATTTTTCAAATGATGACACTTCATCCCCAAGGATGTAACAGGATTTATCAATTACCTTATTGATTGCAACATTTATTTCCGAACTGATTGCTTTATGTCCCGGACTGAGATCTAAAAAGGGTACATTCACGACTTCTCTTCTTTATTTCTTATAATATACGGAGGCTTTCCCTTGACTTCTTCAAATATCCGCCATATATACTCAGCAATGATACCTAGTGAAAGCATGGTCATACCATTAAAAAACATAGTAACTAAAATTATCGTTGCCCAACCGGGAACAGGAAGGCCAAAAAGTGAATTGTCAGTAAATATTTTTGCATAAATCACAATAATTGATAAAATTATGGCCAGCGAAAACATGAATAAACCCAAAGATGTGACCATCCTGATTGGAAATGTTGAAGCCGAAAAGAAAGTATTCAGTGCCAGTTTAATCTTTTTTTTCATTGTCCATCGGGACTGTGATGTGTTTTTAGGTCTGTCAAAAGGAATAAACACAGGATCAAATCCTAGTTGGAGTACTTCTATAATAGGAGAAGTATTATTGTGACTTATCTTATGAACGAGAATATCTAAGATTTCTCTGTCTGCCAAAAATCCATCAGCGCCCCCTGGCGGAAACCTGACATTGGAAAATTTATTCATCATGCGATAATACAAAGATGAATAAAAATCACTCATAAAACCGTCATTCCTGCTCTTTCGGTATCCTATGACGATTTTGGCACCTTCTTCCCACAAGCGATACATTTTAACCACAGTATCTATTGGCCTTTGCAGATCATCTGCCATTGGGATAGCACAGGCTCCTTTTGCAAGTGAAAAACCAGCCATTTGAGAATATGGACTGGAGTAGTTTTTACTGAAACGATATGAACGAATATATGGATGTTCATTAGCAAGTTGTAGAGCTATCTCAAAAGATCTGTCCGTGGATCCGTCATCAATTATTATTATCTCAAACGGTATACCTTCGGCATTCATTTCTTCCTTTATCAGATAGCAAATAGGTATCAGATTTTTTTCACTCTGGTAGGATAATAAGATAATACTTAAGGTGCCTTTATTTTTAATCATAAAATATAATAATTTACCTTGATATATTTTTTAAATATTTTGCAGGATTTCCAACAAAAACTTCACCACTGGGAATATTTTTTAAAAGCATGCTACCTGCTCCAAGAATACTGAAATCTCCTAGATGACATGACTCAAGAACAGTTGCTCCCAAACAAATACTGGCGGCATATCCTAGTTTGACATTTGAACCCAATATACTGCCTGCAGCTATAAAACAACAAGGTCCTAACATTGAATTGTGTCCTATAATGGATTGAGCCATGATAAGTGAACACCGTCCAATCCGGGCGTTAAGTGAAATGTACGCAAAGGGAAGGATTACAACTCCCGGCTCAATGATGGTAGTCGGTGAGATAAATGCTCTCTTGCTTACAATGGTTGCGAGTTTTTTTTCGGGTATATTTACTTTTTCAAATAATTCTTTTATTGCATAGTTTTTGCCAATAGGATGAATTCCAAAAGAAAAATAATACCCCTCGTCTACAAATCTGGAGACATCTTCTAATTTCCCCAAAACTTTATATCCTGAAATGTCTTCTTTAGAATAGTCATTTAAAAAACCTGCAACTTCATATTCTTTGTCTCCAAAGGTATTCCGGTTGTCAAGTATACAATCCATTATTTGTTCACCTTTGCCAATGCCTCCAAGGATTATAACCTTTTTACTCATTTTTTAATTTTTTATTAAAATCTTTCTGCGTTACAATATCCAGATATGTAGTATAATCTCTGATATAATCATTCTCATCATACAAAGTATTGGTTATAACTAACTGGATGGCATTGTCATGATACATCATTGTGTGCCAGCAATTAACAGGAATATAAAGACCGGTATTTGGATCATCCAGTATAAATTCAACTTCTGTTTTGGGATAGATTTGGCATTTTACCACTATTTTACCACTTAATGCCACAAGAATCATTTTAGTAGTTTTATGTGCGTGGCGTCCTCTTATGATTGTTGAGGGTGTACCATATGTCCAGAAAATTCTTTTTATCTTGAAAGGAAAATATTTTTCTTCAGATACAATAGAGAGATAGCCTTCCCCAGGGTTACCTATCCTCAAAAATTGGATCAATCTTGGCAACGCCATATTAATGATTTAGCTTATATAATATGATGTAATTGTTATTTTTGGGGTTCAACCTGGCATCTTTATCAAAAAAGTAAGTCGGTACATTATTATTATCAATATCTGCCATTGCAACAGGTGTATAATTGCTTGATTCAAATCCAAATATCCAGTTGTAAAGAATATGCAAACTATTATCTTTCATATTTATTGATATTGAATTTTGAATATGAACTAAGTATTCCGGTGGAGAGTTTTTAAGAAAACCTATCGTTTCTTCCTGCCATTTTTTGGAGTTTTTTGATGGTACGTGCATAAAACCAACATATATGTGTGGTATTTTCAACACTTTCTGTGTTTCATAATACACCTGAGGTTCTGATCCAAACACAAAAATTTCATCACTTTGTTTTAATTTTCTATTGAGGTACTCAGTTATTTTCTGCAGTGCAAAATTGGGATTATTGCCGTAAAGTCTTTGATATATTTGATTTGGATTTGTCTTAAAATATAGTCCTGAATTCATTGTTAATTGCGTAATAAATAATACACCAATCAACAAAGCCACTGAATGTTTAATTAATTTACTTTCAAAATTTAAGTACGCATTTCCCGAAACCAAAGCCAAAGCTGGTAAAAACATCAACCAATAATGTCCATAAAATCTTAAACCTGGAAAAACTGTGGCAAATGAACCAATGAAAAATAATAAGAGGATCACTGCAGTCCATCTTGTTTGTCTGTAAAATATATTTCTGAAACATTCTATCAGGCCGACAAATAAAAGTATTAGCATAGGCCAATGCTTTTCATATAAGATATTTTTTAAGAAATTGGTTAAATAAACCATTCCTTCAGCCATGGTTACTTTTATCAAATATTGTTCTGAGGGCTTGGTAAATACCCAATAAATCATTTCATCCAATCCTCCTCTTAATAAAATATACATCGTCAATGACATAATCATAATCAGATTTCCAAATACATAATAAATAATCAGAGATTTCAGATTTAATTTTTCGGTTCTGGCAATATATATTAAATACAACAGTAACGGAATGATGAAAAATATAGCATGCTGTCTGATCATTGCCGCCATGCCTAATGACAATCCTGCGTATAAGGAGTATTTTTTAAATGTGTCCTTTTTTACCATTTGGAGCCAATACATTGATAATAGCACAAAAAATATAAAGAAATGCTCACTTAATACTCCAAATCCTTGAAAATTAGGGAATAAATTGAATATCATGTAAATGGCAACTGATAAAAATGCTCTATTAATATCACCAAAAAATCGCAATGAAATTTTGTAAATCATGAGACAGGTGGCCAATTGCATAACCAAAACCCCCAAATGAAGCAATGTCAAAGAAGCTCCGAATATCAATTCAAATAAACCATATACCAGAAATATCCCCGGAGGTTTGATTTCATAGAAATCTACATAAGGTACGTAACCCCTGATAAAGCAATATCCTGTGTACAGATAGGTGCCTTCGTCCCTATCCAAAGGAACATCAAGAAATCGAAGTCTTGAGAAAATAAAGGATATTCCTACTACAAGAAATGCAGCCAGTATAACGAAATTTATTTTACGCTTTTCAATGATCATTTAGCCCCATGCAGTAATAAAATTAATAAAAAAGGATTGCAGAAATAAAAACAAATATATAATTTAATAATAATATTACAGATTATATATCCGGAAAATGTATTTTTGGTATTCATTTCTGATTCCAATTACAATTAATGAATAAACTCATAATTAATTTTACACCCACCGGAATGATTCCTACCAAGGAAATGTCTCCTTATGTACCTATTTCGTCGGATGAAATTATAAATGATGTGCTACAGGCAAATGAATTGGGTATCACAATAGTCCACCTCCATGCCAGAGATGAAAATGGTTTGCCTACCTATAAAATAAGTGAATATCGAAAAATACTGGATAAAATCAGAGAATACGCTCCTGAACTGGTATTGTGTGTTTCATTGAGCGGACGAAACTTTAATGAATTCAGCAAAAGGTCTGAAGTACTAAACCTACTTCCGGATATGGGATCGTTGACATTAAGCTCTCTTAACTTTCCCAAAGCTGCTTCTGTTAATGATCCTGACATGATTCAGAATCTGGCTGGCAGAATGATGGAATTGGGTGTAAAGCCGGAGTTGGA
>JACMLK010000405.1 GCA_014379665.1 Saprospiraceae bacterium
TGGTCTATAATAATAAGAAATGATCTAATCTCAAAAAAAGTTATTTCATGAATCTGATATAACTATGCCAAAATATTTTTTTGTTTGAATGATTAAATCAGTTACGCAATATCAATTTGAACAACGGGTTGCATCTTACAGGCATGGAGTGAATGTTCACTTTATATGTAGACGATAAATATAACAGACTTGAAAACGATTACAAATTAAATCTGGGGATGGGATTTTTATCGGAAGTATCGCTCATAAGCAGCTTTGCTAATAATACCAATCGGCCCAGAATATATTCCGCCAATATCTCCTATATCTTCTACCAACACCTCAATCGTATTGACTCCGGTTTTCTTTAAAAGATTTGCAGGAATTGTGTACGATCTGATTTCATTATATGAATTACTGTGACTATATCGCTCACCATCATTTGTTTTTCCAATCAGTTTTCCATTGAGGTAGGTTTTGTCAAAGTCGTCAATTTTTCCGAGCATAAGTACAAGGTCAGTTTCATTTCCGAGAAGATTATTGTCCAGCGTAAACGATCGTTTATACCATCCGAATCCATCGTACTTAGAATAACCCTGATGTTCCCAAGGCGATGGAACCATTATTTTCTTCCATTCTGCATTTTCACTGACAGGTTTCCAATCTTGACTCGCAGTAAAGTACCAGAGGCCTTGCAGATCAATTAACATCCGACTTTTGGTAGCGCGATAAATACCAATATCACCGTCAATGATTCCACCTCCTTGTGTTACATCGAATATGCGAATGGCGATGCTGTTTTCACCACTAAAATTGATGATGTCGTTTGGCAATGAATAAATGCGCTCGCTATTATGTGCTGTTTTAAATTTTGGAGGCATCGAACCCGAGAAACCAATTAACACACCATTAACATATACTTCATCGGTATCGTCAATATAGCCAAGGTTGATTTGATAGTTTTGGTCTTTTGTTAACTGGCGACCGTCAAATTTTTTTCGATACCAGGCAAATCCGTCATATCCATTGAAGCCTTCGTCTTCCCAGGCCGAAGGAGCTGCAATCATTTCCCAACCGGAGTCATCAAATTTTGTAGCAGACCATGTAGGTTTATCGCCAACGCGAAATTTCCAATTGCCTTTTAAATCAATAACCTGAGCGATGCCCAGGTTGCTGATTAAAATAAAGGTTAAGGTATAGGTAAGAGTAGGGCTCAAGACGGACACACGTTTTAATTCAGGTCTAAAAATACAAATGTTTGGACGGGGTGAGCAACCTTTTAGAATTACATCACCCCTAACCCAAAACAAAAATCATCGTTTCGCTACTGCCGGATGGTTATAGGTCGTCTTCTCTAGTTGGGCAATCCATATACCGTCTTTATACGGAACCATTTTAAACGTTACAGAAAGCTTTTCACTATCAACCTCAACCCAGAAGATGTTACCCTTTAAAATATCGAGGTTATATTTCTTTATAAATCCACCCTCAAAATCTTCACCTTTTATAATATCCGTTTCTAAGATACCGTCCGCAGTTAAAAATTTTACTTCTACTGATTCCTCGGCATCGTAACCATAGATAACTTTTATTGAGTTTTTTTCGTGCCCATGCACGACTTTAACGGAGGGTTCACTTTGAGCGCGAGCGGTGCTAATGGTTAGGGTGCTAATGATGGCGATCACCATTCCGAAGATGAGGGTTTTAGTTTTCATGGTTTTAATTTTTAATGTTTTTGTATTGCTGATTCACAATACAAATAACGGAGGCCTACCAGCGAAGATGTCACCGCCAGGTAAAGGTTTGTAACAAGATGTCACAGCGAATGGATGGGATAGGTAATTATAATTCAGAACAAGTAGTGTTCAGACAATGTAGTTTTGCAACAAATTGAAAAGGGTAATGGGTAACAAGTGATCAGTTTTAGTTGGTACTGATTATTTGTTTACCGAATAGTGATCACCAAAACAGTTGCTAGATTAAGTTGTCGCTACACTAGATCACCAGTTTATATCCTGATCCGTGAACCGTAAAAATAATCCGTGGATGATTTGGGTTTACTTCAACCTTTTGGCGCAGGCGCACAATGAAGTTATCAACTGTCCGTGTGGTGGGTTGCTCTTCGTAGCCCCACACCTTTTCAAGGAGATTGTATCGGCTTACAGCCTGATTTTTATTTTGATGTAGATAAGAAAGAATTTCAAACTCCTTATGCGATAATTTTATTTCGATTCCGTTTTCCTCTGCACGAAATGCATTAAAGTCAATCTTCAGTCTCCCGATAATAATCGATGTGTTTTCTTTTCCTGCGCTACCTTTGCTTCTTCTCAGAATTGCCTTAACTCTTGCAAGTAATTCACGCACACTAAACGGTTTTGTAATGTAATCGTCAGCGCCAAACTCAAGTCCTAAAATTTTATCGATCTCTTCACCGCGTGCTGTCAATAGAATGATCGGAGTAGAGATCCCTTCTGCTCTGGTTTTTTTGCACACATCGAAACCGGAAAGTTTGGGAAGCATTACATCCAATAGAATCAAGTCGTAGGTATTGCTTTTAA
>JACMLK010000406.1 GCA_014379665.1 Saprospiraceae bacterium
GCGAAAAAATATAACGCAGGATAAAATAAAAATTGCCGATTGCAGACAAATGATGGAATTTTAAACATACTCTGATTATCAAAGATCCTTATTTTATTAATTAATTTAAAATTTTAAAAACATGACAAATAGTATAAAAAATTCAGTACAACTCATTGGCAACATTGGAAAAGATGTAAATCTTGTATCATTTGATAATGGAAATAAAAAAGTCTCCCTTGTCATTGCTACCAATGATTACTATACCAACAATAAAGGTGAAAAGACAAAACAAACCGAATGGCACAATATAGTGGCCTGGGGAAAAACAGCGGAAATGATGTCTGAGTCTCTTGGTAAAGGAAGTGAAGTAGTCATTCAGGGAAAACTCACCAGCAGGTCATATACGGACAAGGAAGGTGCCACAAAATACATTACAGAAGTATTAGTTAATGAATTTTACAAAATAGCCCGGACGACAAAGGAAGTTGAAGTAGACGCGCTGTAATTTGCAAACCGGTTAATTGATTTGCCCATCTTTGCCAAATCATTAGCCATCTTTGAAAAAAGCCTTGCCAGCAATATATGATTGGCAAGGCTTTTATATTTTAAAAATACGCTTAGATACGCTTATTTAATGTTCGTCACTGCATAATCCCTGTATCACATGAAACTTGTCATGTAGTTTTGTAATGCTTTCTTTAATTTTGGCATCCTTGCTGTTCTTTTTGACAAGTTTGTCTAATTTGGCTGATCCATCCACCAGTTCTTTTATGGCTTTTGATATTTCAGGGGTCTTAAACGATGTCGGAATCCGGGAAGATGCCAGCAATTGAGCTTTGGCCGACATTTCTCCTGATCTTTCTCGGATGGGCTTGAAATTTCCTTCTTCTACAGGATGAAAAGTCTCTGCCATCACACTGTGAAAATCTTTAAGTGCCTGCCAGGAATCTTTCTCTATCAGTTTCAGTAGCGGACTTTTAAGCGCTTTTTCATAATTATCGGCGATGGCATTCCAGTCAATAACATTCCAGATGGCCCCAAGATAATCTCCTCTTTTATTTTGGTATTTAAGATAATAGGCATGTTCCCATACATCTATAGCCAGAATAGGAATACCCCGTTGTTCTTTTGCGGCATCCATGATCGGGTTGTCCTGATTGGGTGTTGAACTAACGGCCAGTTTTTTATCCGGAGTTACGTACAACCATACCCACCCTGAGCCAAATCTTGATAATGCGCCGGCATTAAGTAATTTTTTAAGACTGTCGACAGTCACAAATGTATTTTTTATTTCTTCCGCCAACTTATTTTTTGGTATTTTATCAGCCGTGGGCGATAAAATGGTCCAAAACAAAGAATGATTATAGTGGCCTCCTCCATTGTTTCTGATGGCAGGTCCTCTTCTTTCCGCAGCGACCAGTAATTCTTCCAAAGGTATCTTTTCGGCTTTGGTACCCACCACTGCTTTGTTCAGATTTGTTACATAGGCCTGGTGATGTTTTGTTAAATGGATTTCCATAGTCTGAGCGTCAATATATGGTTCCAGGGCTTCATAGCTGTAGTTGAGCTTTGGGATCGAATAGGGTTGTGCAGAAAGCACAAATCCGGATAAGAAGATCACTAAAATGGACATCAAACCTCTTACATTTTTTAGTTTCATAATATTTCATTTTTATAATTTTATATAACAAATTGTCTTATAAAAGGTTATTTCCGCCAAACTGAAATAAACCGAAGATAAGTTAAGCACCCTAAAAAACGTAATTGAATAATCAGGCGGATCTAAGATTTGAGAAATCATGAACTTTCTTTATTTAATTCAATTCGTAATTCGTAATTCGTAATTCAAAATTCAAAATTGGTAATTCGTAATTCGTAATTAATAAGAATGTCTTCAGAAAGGATAATTGACTGCCACCTGAACATTTCCTAAGCCCTGCTGACGAATTTCTTTAATGGTGTACCATTGACTTTTTAAAACCGGATCTTTAAACGGACTCCTGATCTTATAACCAAAATCAAATCTGATATTAAAAAAACCAAAGTTTAATCTCAATCCATAACCGGCACCTACGGCCATCTGACTTAGAAAGTTTTTGGAAAAGGCAGCCCCCGGTCTTTCGGGATCATCTTTTAAAGTCCATACATTGCCGGCATCTAAAAAAAGAGCCCCGTCAAGCAACAATAAAATCTTAAAGCGGTATTCAATATTGGCTTCAATTTTTATATCACCCTGATTAACAAATATAGCAGGTTGTTCCTTAAGTTTCACCAGGGGGTCCCTGTATCCTCCGGGTCCTGGTTCTTTAATATTCCATGCCCTGAGACTATTAGGGCCACCTACTCCAAATTGCCTGATAAAAGGTGAAGCAGCATTTTTTCCGAAGGGAACAATAATACCAAAATTAAGTCTGGATGCAAAACTATTGGTCTTGCTGTATTCTTTATAAAACCGGCCATCAAATTCATATCGCAGATACTTGGCAAATGAGATACTGTCCGTTTTACTTCTTTTGATGGACCAGACATCATCCTTCCCGCTTAATGTATTGTAAAATTGATTCGCCAAATGCACTTCCCATCCTGAGGCTTCGAAATTATTAATAATGATGACTGAATTTCCTTTTCTTGATTTCAAACCATTATATATAAATGAAAAATCCCTGAAGACAAATCCGGTACCCAGAATATCCTTGAAGGATAGAAAAATAAGCGGATTATCAACAAACCTCGTACTGTCATTTATAGTATATAAATCCAGATTGAAACCAAGTGGTCTGAATATATACCTGTGCCCTCTGGCGGAAGTATAATCGAATCCAAAGGAAGAATTGAAAGAACTTAAAGAATAAAAATCAATGATATTCAGTGCACTGTATCCCAAAGCAATATTGGTATTTGATTCTTCTACAAAACTTTTATAAAACTTATCCTTTATCAATCCCGATTTCCATCCGAGTTTCCCCAACCCAAGAAAATCCTGAAAAGAAGGCAGATTAAGGTTATTCTGAATTGAAATATTTCTCGTCCTTTGTTGGATGGGATTAATACCCACTGCCGTTCCCCATTCGGCTTTTAAAGTATATTTTTCTGAACCACCAAGAAGATTTCTGTTCTGTAAAGAACCGGATAACGAAATCCCAATAAGTTGGCCGGCCCCCAATGTGCTGAAATAGCCCTCCATCCCTCCGTCAAATATCCATTTTTTCTGATATGGGGTAAGGAGTATATCAAAGTTCATGATGGTGTCATGGATGGGGTCAGGAGATGGATTGATAGTCACAAATCTGTAGGTACCCAGACTGTTCAGTTTTCTGAATGTCTTTTGGCGATCCTCTTTCCGGAGTAATAAACCTTGTCTGAAAAAAATAGAATTGTTCAGTAGCTCCGTTTTGACCAGAAAATCATTTGATTGCCGGAGAAAACGGATGTTTTGTAAAGTATCCGCTGTAAGATCCTCCGGTGCCTGTTCTTTATAATAATCTGTGTAGACATTGATCCGGCCTGTTACATATTTCCGGTGTGTGGTTTCCGGAAGAGGGGATCTGATGTCAATAAAAATATCAACATCCTTGTTCATCTGGCTGCTGTCACCTGTAATTTCAATATAGTTGTTTGAAAAATTGGCATAGCCGTTATTTTGAAGTTCGACAGACATCCGGCTTTTTTCAAGTTCAAATTGTGTGAAATCAATATAGTCCCCTTTTTTTACAAATGATGCACTTCTGATGGTTTCAAGAAATGCCAGCAGACGTTTGTCTTCTGATTGGTAACTGACATCTCTTATGCGGTACCGATCACCGGGTGCCACTATATAAGTGACTTCACTCGTATTGCTTTCCCAGATTTCACCACCTGATGATGTCTCCCATCCCCTGTTTTTTCTTTTTTCATCCAGAAGGTAATCAACCTTAGCCTCATAATATCCTTTTTTGAACAGGAGATAATTTTCCATATCCTGCACAGTTTTCAAGGTTAAGGCCTCATTATAAATGCTTGGGGGTTCACCCAATCCTTTCAGTCCCGTATTAAACCATGAAGTGTCTCCGGGCTGGTTGTTTTTAAGATATATCCATTCCTTGGGAATAAAAAAAAGTAGTTTTTCATTTGGTTTTTGATTAACAAAGGTCATGAGTTCGGCTTCCAGTGACGATTTATCTTTTATTGGTTTACCGGATTTAAATAGTATTTTTGTTTCTTTAAGCAGGCTCTCACCGGGAGATAAATATTTTGTAGCATTGCATGATGACAATATCACACACAAAATGGCAAACGCAAAGAAGTAAATTGTTTTTGTATTAAAAATCAACATCCATCATTGAATAAAAAAATCATATTTTGATATCAAAGGCTCAAATAAAAGATTTACGCGCGCTGCATCTTCCAAAATTCAGGCAAATTTATAATAAATTCATCGCTGAAGGTGATAATGCTTGTATTGAATTCCTTAAAAGTGAAAAATATAAAATTCAAGGTCTATATGTCACCAACGGTTTTGAAGCTGCATATGAGATCTATTTAAAAGATAAGAAAGTGGATCTGATATCTGTGACTGCCGCAGAAATGGCACAGATATCCATACTAAAAACACCTTCACCCATATTAATGTTGCTTGAGCAGTTTGAGGAGAGTCCAAATCTTTTGTTAAATCATGAGCTGTGTGCTATTTATTTAGATGGGGTTCAGGATCCCGGCAATGTAGGCACCATTATAAGGATCGCTGATTGGTTTGGTGTCGATATGGTGATACGATCACCGGATAGCGCGGATTTCTTTAATCCGAAAGTGGTACAGGCCACCATGGGCAGTATGGTCAATGTACATTTAATTACTGCCGGACTTGAAAATGTTTTTATTTTTGGCAGAAAAATCTACGGCACCTTTTTGGAAGGTGTGGCGGTATCAGAAACCAATATTGAAAAAAACGGCATCCTGGTGATGGGAAGTGAAGGTAAGGGGATATCCGCCGGTAACAAAAAGTATATTCATGAGTGTATAACAATACCCGGGCACTCAGCCAGAATAGCAGAATCATTGAATGTAAGTGTGGCAGCAGGCATTATATGTGCCGGATGGAAAGGGTATTTATGATAAATCATATGCTTTGATATGAATATTTAGGCGTCAATATCCTTTAGGAATAACATCCAAAAATTCATATGCTTTAGTTTCGTGATTCATCCTTGCACAATAGGTCGCCAATCCATTAGAGACCAAAAGAAAGGGCGCATTCAGCCGCATATTATATACGGCGATCTGATCAAAAACTGACTGACTTATGGCAACTCCATAAGCTTTGCATTCTATCAGTAAATAGGGCATCACCTGCTTATCGTAAATGACGATGTCAAACCGTCTCGATAAATCATTGATACGCAGGGTTTTTTCTACCTGAATACTATTGCGCGTAAAATCAGTTTCCTGAATAAAATAACAGATCATCAACTGGCGAACCATCTCTTCAGGTTGCATGACAATGAGTTTTTTTCTGATAGGGTCAAGTACGTACAACTTCCCGGCCTTTTTGGTAAGGTTGAGACTTTCTTTGAATTTCAATAGATCAAGCGGTATTGCCTTATGCGCTAAACTCAAGGACTATTTGTTTTTTTGGGTCTGTTTTGATTTCGTTTTTTGCTTTGATAGCATCAAGTACAAGATCGAAAGCCTCCATATCTCTGTAGAAAAGTTGCATATGATCAATGTTGAGCCATTGGCATCCTACCAGGGCTGCTTGATGAATAATGTGGCTTTGCCAGAGATAATTCTGATTGTCTTCCGGATGTAATAAAAGATCTTCGGTAATGAAGAAAGCAGTTTTGGTAACATCCAGCATAGTAGCCACCAGCGTATCTGAAACATTCTGATCCAGCAATATTTTTTTAATACCAAAATGATACAGTTTTTCTTCAAAAAGATCATTAAAAAAATCACCGGAATAGGAGATGATGCTGGAATATCGCAAATGAAAAATAACAGGCTCTTTACCCACTGAAAGTAAATGGTTGGCTATTTTTTTGATCACCGGCAATCTTTCACTTAGTGTAAGCGAAGATAATAGCCCCGGGGTAGGGATATACATTGTTTTCAGAAGCACATCCATCATTATCCCGTCAAAATCTTCTTCCTTTTTGTACGTATGAATAGTCTTATAATCCTGTAAAATGTCAACATTTACTGAGGTCGGATTTACATAATATAATGCAGTGTAATGACCGGGTTTCATATTTTTGATATCATCATCATCCAGGATTATGACAGGATAAGACAAACTAAAAAAAGCGGTGTTTTCTTCAAGAATATGTTTCCAGTACGGTGACTGCTGATATTTTTTATTTTTGATAATAGCCTGATAAAATTCAGGATTAGTTTGTTTTAATTCGGTCAGTGCTTGTTGTCTAACAGATATGCTGGCATTGACCGAATGATGCAATTTACTTTGTTGATTTGCCAGATGCAGCTTGTTGGTTTTCTCTATATTTGCCGGGGTTAAGGCAATTTCTGAATGTACATTTCGCGAAAGTATTTCATAATGATACCATTTTTTAAATAAACCTGTCCAATCCTCCGGATCAAATCTTCTTAGCACCTGAATAACTTTTTTCATTCTATCATTACATGCAGACAGGAATGATAGCCATTGATAATAAGATAGATTTTGTGATATACGCAACATCATGATATCCATTTCTTTGACCAGATTGGAAACAAAATCAACCTGTTTTCTGAAACTGATGGTATTGATTTCAAATGGTTTTACAAAAATATTGGCGTCATTGATTCGCTGGAGTAAAGACTGAAGGCTGAACTCCAGATCTTCCATATGCTCATTATTCAGATTGATTTTGTTGGATGCTTTGATAAAAGTTGAA
>JACMLK010000407.1 GCA_014379665.1 Saprospiraceae bacterium
AGATTTTAAATTTACAAAGAAGGACAGGGATGACCTTTGGAATAAAATAGATGCATCTTTTAAAAAGCTAAAGGAAAAACGAGGGGGAAATTCCGGACAGCAAAATAACGAATTAGCCAGAACAGAAGCCAGATACAATGGATTGATAGGGGCTATTCAGAAAATGCAGCGTTCTATAGACTTTGATCAGAAAGATCTGGATTATGAAGCCAAAAGAGTAGCCAATAGTGATGGTCAGCTCGAGTCACAACTCAGACAGGCAAAAATAAACATGATAGCAGAACGCATCAAATCCAAACAGGAAAAAATTGATGATATGCACAAAACAAAAACTGAGTTGGAATCTAAAATTGAAAGAGAGAAAAGAAGAGCAGTCAAAGTAGAAAAACAAGTGAAAATTGACGAAGCGAAAGAATTGGTTAAACAAAAGATCGCATCAGAAATTTCTGAAAATGCTAAGGAACTGGATAAAATGTCTGATAAACTAGAAAAAGCTGCCGGGGAATTAGTTAAAAAACCTAAACCCAAAAAAGATACATTTTTGGATAAATTAACCGATTCAATTGAAAATTTGGTAGAAGATGTGGTCGACACAGCCAAATCTGTATCTGAGGTGGTAGGTGATAAAGTGGATGAAATGGTGGGTAAAGCCAAATCAGTGACCGAGGTAGTAGGTGATAAAATGGATGATGTGATGGATAAAGCAGAAGAAGTGATAGATGAAATCAGGGACAGAATTGAAAATAAAGAAGAAAAATTAAAAGATAAAAAGAAGAAGAAAGAAGATGATGTGAAGAAGAAAGAAGAAGAATAGTTTTCGAATATTTGTCATTTAATTTGTTGGGAAGAATGTATAAATGCAGAACCTAAAGTATTGGTTTCTGCTTTTTAAATTTAACTTAAAAAAAAAGCGGAGCCGAATGTTACTTCGAACTCCGCATAACCCCAAAAAACCAATTGAAAACAATAAATTTTTTATCCGAATCAGGAAAGTAAAATGATTTGTTGATCAGTTCTTTTTTACTAAAAGCGAATTCAATAAATGTTTATCGCAAATTTTATGCAAAACAACTAAAAAAAATTGAATTGAAGATAAAATCAAGCTTTTTTTGTTCAAACTGCGGTGGAGAATCTCCAAAATGGGTCGGTAAATGTCCTTTTTGCGGTGAATGGAATACATATAATGAAGAAATCATAGAAAAAAGCCCCATTAAATCTGAACAGGAAAAGGTTTGGCGTGATCCAAAAAAAGAAAAAGCAACCCCTAAAAAACTTGATGAAGTCTCATCTATTTCTTCTTCCAGAATTAATACTTTTGATAACGAACTTAACAGAACCTTGGGAGGTGGTTTAGTCTCCGGATCAATAATTCTGGTCGGAGGCCAGCCCGGAATAGGAAAATCAACTCTCCTGTTACAACTGGCATTAAGACAGAAAAAAAAAATATTGTATGTATCCGGTGAAGAAAGCGAAGAGCAAATTAAGATGCGCGCTGATAGAATTGGATTAAAAAACCCTGAGTGTTATATTTTCACCGAAGTGAATGTTAATAATCTACTCAAGGAATCAAACAAACTCCATCCGGATATTATTATTATTGACTCAATACAGACACTCATCAGTCCTTACATTGAAAGTACCCCTGGTAGTATCTCTCAGGTCAGAGAGTGTACCGGTGAACTGCAACGCTACGCAAAAGAAACTAATATTCCCATATTTATTATTGGACACATTACAAAAGAAGGGGGGTTAGCCGGCCCAAAACTGCTGGAACATATAGTAGATGTTGTACTTCAATTTGAAGGCGATCAGCACTATGCATACCGCATACTTCGCACACTAAAGAACAGATTTGGATCGACGGACGAGATTGGTATCTATGCCATGGATACTTTTGGTTTGAGAGAAATCACAAACCCTTCCGAACTTCTCATTTCACCAATTGATGATCATCTGAGCGGTAGTGCCATCGCTGCTTCTGTAGAAGGATTGAGACCATTGCTCATTGAAACCCAGGCTTTGGTAAGTCCCGCCATATATGGTACACCTCAAAGGTCATCCACAGGATTTGACCTTAGGAGATTGTCCATGTTACTAGCGGTACTGGAGAAAAGGTGCGGTCTTCCATTTGGTCAAAATGATGTTTTCCTCAATATTGCAGGAGGTATCAAAGTCACTGACCCTTCCATAGATCTGGCTGTTGTGTCTGCATTGATATCATCTCTTCAGGATATTTATATCAGCAAAAAAATATGTTTTGCCGGTGAGGTAGGCCTTTCCGGTGAGATAAGACCAGTGAGCAGAGCCGAACAACGTATCCAGGAAGCCAGTCGTCTAGGATTTGAGACTATTTATATTTCAAAATATAAATCAGAACTGGTTAAAAATAAAAACTTCAATATTGAAGTTAAAACATTGACTAAAATTGATGAGTTATTAAGTGAAATATTTACTTAGGATCTGTTGAAAGTCACAAAAATAAAAGAAAATCAAATGCTTATGTTAATAAATAAAAAATTAAATGCAAAGGAATTTCAGACAATATTCCAATATCCATAAATCAGAATTAAATTTATTTTTGTAAGTCAGCTGCACACAATCTACTTCACCTTCTTCACCTTGAAGTATTCATATACATCTGCGGTTCGAAGGTTTGTGTATTGTGCACATCTGACTTTTTCATCAGACCCCAACTTATGAGTAATACTGAACTAAAAGAAATATCACAACAATATCCTGTTTTATTTTATGACGGGTCGTGTCGTCTCTGTAATTGGTCAGTACAATTTATTCTAAAACGTGATAGCAAAAGGATTTTTAGATTTTGCAGTCTTCAATCTGAATCAGGTAAAACTGTAAGCGTACCTCCAGAGACAAGTCAAATGCCTGATTCGATTATTCTGTTATATAAAAATAATTATTACCTTTATTCCGATGCTGTAATCCGCATTTTGATTATGCTGGGGTCATGGTACACCTGGTTAGCATATATAATAAACATTTTTCCAAAGACATTCCGCAATTATTTCTATAGGTTGATTGCAAAAAACAGATACCGTTTGTTTGGCAGGTATAATACATGTTTAATTCCTTCGTCCCAATTTCAAAATCAATTTATACTGTAATCCCTTTTATTCCTAGTGCTCTGTTCAGATAAAGAACTTAATGAAATGTGGTTCTTTTTCCAAATATCTGCGTTAAAAATACTCGCCATAGCTACTGCGCCGCCAACCCAAGAGCGGTATCTCTGCTTGAATGCCACTTGTGGGCATTCATTAAACTGAAGCTTAAATCGCATAGATATATTTTTTGCCTTAATCTTTAAATAAATAACTGTCATTATAATTTAACTTCTTATCTTGACAGAGCACTAAACTATCATACTTTTTGTACGAATGCATTATTCATTTCTTTGGACAAATAAATGAGCTCGCTGCAATTTTCTTTCCTAAATATTTTTTCTGCAGATTTCCTTATGTCTTCTGCTGTAATAATTTGATATTTTTCTGCTTCCTGATTTATGAGAGATGCGTCTCCAAGCACTTCAAAATATGCCAGACTGATTGCTTTATTCAGAATGCTTACCTCCGAAAAAACCAGACTGCTTTCAACTGAGTTTTTCAGTTTTGTCAATTCACTTTCTGATATCAGTTCCGTTTTTATAATATCAATCTCCCGTGCAATAGATTCCTTTGCCTGCTGTATAGGAACCCCGGGCATGGTTTTCCCTTCAAAAATAAAAAGTCCGGGATCTATGGTGCCTGATATAAATGCATCAATGGTACTGAATAGCTGTTGTTCCTTATAAAGTCTTTGATAAAATCTTGACGATCTTCCATTAGCAAGTACATCAGAGAGCAAGTCGCATGAATAATACTCATCAGAAAGTCGGTCTGCCATGTGATAAGCCTGATATATGGCATCATGAGGAACATTTGCCCTGATGATTTCCTGCCTGAACTCTACCTGAGGGGGTTCGGGTGGTAGCATAGCTTTTATGTAATTTCCCCGAGGTATTTCATCAAACCATTTTTCAACAATCCTGATCCCTTCCTTCACAGAGATATTTCCTGCGAGTACAATAACAGCATTATCCGGTCTGTAATATTGATAAAAAAAAGTTTCAACCTGTTCAAGTGTAGCATCTGAAATATGGCTCAATTGTTTTCCTATAGTTGGCCAACGATAAGGATGTTTTTTATATGCCAGCTGGCTAAGATGGTGCCACATATCTCCATATGGTTCATTGAGACATGTCTCTTTAAACTCTTCGACTACTACCTTTTTCTGGTTCTGTAACGATTTTTTACTAAATCGCAATTGCAACATTCTGTCCGCTTCAAGCCAAAGAGCTGTTTCAATATTACCCGCAGGCAGGACTTCATAGAAATTTGTCATATCTGTATTCGTAAAGGCGTTATTTTCACCTCCGGCCATTTGTATAGGTCCATCAAAATCAGATATATTGAGTGATCCTCCAAACATCAGATGTTCAAAAAGATGAGCAAATCCTGTTCTATCCGGATCCTCATATTTAGAGCCTACATTATACACCACATTTATAGCGACCATTGGAGTGGAATGATCTTCATGTATGATAAGTTTTAGCCCGTTTTCAAGCTGATATTTAATAAAATCTATCAAAATAATACTTTAATTTGCTTCAGAGTCACGCTCATAATTAATTTTGTTTTGGCTGGATTTGCCTTCAAATACAATTACTATTTCCCCTTTTGGAAGATGATTGGTATAATATTCAATGCTTTCGCTTACTTTAAGTGTAATGAACTCTTCATAAATCTTACTTATTTCCCTTGCCACACAAACCTTTCTCTCAGCACCTAAATATTCCCTTGCTTCTTCGAGGCATTTTATCAGCCTGTAAGGTGATTCATAAAGTATGATGGTAATATCAAGCGTTGAAAGATATTTCCATCTGGTTTGTCTACCTTTTTTATGTGGGAGGAAGCCTTCAAAATAGAACTTATCTGTAGTCATACCTGAACAAACAAGAGCCGGCACAAAAGCCGTCGGACCAGGAAGGCAGGAAATTTTTATGCCCTGATTTATACATTCCCTGACGAGCAAATATCCCGGATCTGAGATTCCGGGAGTACCTGCATCTGAATTTAGTACTATGTTTTTCCCCTGTTTCAAATGATCGATGATCCCTTTCAAAGCCTTATGTTCATTAAAGGCATGAAACTGCCATAAAGGTTTGCTGATATTAAAATGTTTTAAGAGTTTACCACTGGTGCGAGTATCTTCAGATAATATGACATCACATGAATTCATTATGCTTATAGCCCTGAAAGTGATATCTTCGAGATTACCTATCGGTGTGGGGACTAAATAAAGCATTGATCTGATATTGAACTGTAAATCATGTTAATTGTCCCGCAAAAGTAATCATATCCCTATTACAGGTGCCAAAAAGATTAATATTACGTTAAAATAGTAGCTTTGCACCAGCATTTTTTAAAATTAAAAGGTCTTGAAAGTAACTTAACTCAACACTTTTGCGAAAAAGTACGTTATTAGGTTTAGCAGTATTGGTTTAAAATTTAGATATGAAACTATTTTCCGGGTTATATAATCTCAAAATATCATTTATCCTCATTATGCTGACTGCGGTGCTACCTCAGATATATGGTCAGGTTTTAAATGATGAATGCAGATTTGCAAAAGCATTACCCAATGCTGATGATTATTGTTCTAATGATGGGGAATTTACTAACGCAGGAGCATCAGCTGATCCAGAATTTTCACTTGGTACATCAGCATGTATTTCTCTCAAATGGGCTAATGGTGTTTGGTTTTCATTCGTGCCCAGAGAACCTGCAGTACTAATCAGGGTTCTGGGATTTGGTAATGGGGGTACTATGCGCAGTCCAAAGATTATTCTTTTTGAAAAATGCGGTCAATACTTGTCCTGTTCACCTGGCAAAGATATAGGTATAGATGAGCTTGTATTTGATGATTTGAATATTGGTCAGACATATTTTATTATGATTGAATCTTCTATTGGAGGAGAAGGATCTTTTAAGTTATGTGTAGAAGACTTCATACCTGTCAAGTCTCCGGAGAGCGATTGCAACAAAGCCGTTATTTTATGTGATAAATCACCATTTGTAGTGAATGAACTGCAGGGCAATGGAAATGATCGAAATGAGCTGGAATCAAATATCTGTATAGGTGGTGAATTCGCATCAGCCTGGTATAAATGGACGTGTGACGTACCCGGGATATTAACTTTTACACTTACTCCAAACAACAATTTCACAAATCAAATCACGGATGATATTGATTTTGCACTTTATGAACTTCCTAATGGCATAGATGATTGTTCAAACAAAATGCTCTTGAGATGCGAAGGAGCAGGAGCCAATACAGATGCTTTAGGCAATATATTACCACTTTCTCAATGGTCAAAATGTAACGGACCCACCGGTCTTCGTTCCAGCGAATCGGATGTTTCAGAACCAGGGGGTTGTCAAGGTAATAATAACAATTTTGTATCCCCGGTGATGATGGAAACTGGTAAGTCTTATGTGCTGATCATTAATAATTTTAGCAGGTCCGGTTTAGGCTTTGGTATTTCATTCGGAGGTAACGGAACTTTCCTTGGTCCGAAACCTGATTTTGAGATCAGTGCCGTAAATGCCTTTGAATGTGATAAAAGCATTTTTTTTACTAACAAATCTGAATCACTTACTGATCCGATTACTATCTATAAATGGAATTTTGGTGACCGTTCTGTACCAAACAGAGCTAATGGCTTTGGTCCTTATGAAATATTGTATGAATCTTTCGGAAATAAAACGGCTGCTTTAACCGTAGAAAGCAGCAGAGGATGTACGGTGACAAAAATTGTAGACTTTTACGTTGAGCCTTGTTGTAAAGATACCAGCACGCTTAGTCTGGATGCTGATGTCACAGATCTCAGATGTTTTAATGTGCCTGAAGGGCAGATTTTAGCAATAGGTCGAAGCGGAGCCCCTGAATATATGTTTAGCCTCAATGGCGGACCTTTTCAACCAAATCCGTTTTTTGGAAATTTAGACACAGGCAATTATTCTCTTATAGTTCAGGATCTCAAAGGTTGTACACAGTTTCTAAACAGGGAGATTGTTGAACCACCACAAATTATTTTAGATGCGGGTCCTGACCAGGAGATAGAACTGGGGGAAACAACCATTCTTCATGGGTCATATGTTTCATTCAATGGAGTAGATTCGTTAGTATGGACACCTGAAACTGATTTTGAAATCAATGGTATCACCAATCCGGAAGTATTCCCTAAGACCACCACGACTTATACAATCACTTTAGTGGACATGAACGGATGTGTGATGGAAGACATGGTAACTATCAGAGTCGTGAAAGATTATAAAATATTTGTTCCTAATATTTTTACACCCGATGGTAGCGGATCTAACGACTTCTTCAATATCTGGGCAAATAAATCAGTAAAATTTATTGAGTTACTTGAAGTATATGACCGATGGGGCAATCTGGTTTACCAGGGGAAAGACATCAGATTGCCGGAAGGCGGAGAACTTATTATTAATGATCATCAAAATGGTTGGAATGGAGAATTTAAGAATTTAAAAATGAATCCGGGAGTTTTCGCCTGGAGAGCGAAAGTGATATTTATTGATGATTTTG
>JACMLK010000002.1 GCA_014379665.1 Saprospiraceae bacterium
ATTGTCATATCTGCATAACATGATTATCTTTACCGCTCATAACCATTGTCTCTAATGAAACACCATAATTTCCAACAACAGATCAAAGAAGGGATACCCGACAAACTCCCCGAAAACTCAAAACCGAATAAAACCCTCTCCCATGCTCCAAAAAGAAATATCACTTCCACCCTATCCAAAGTAGAAAGAAAACTGGCTGTAAAAAATGCGCTCCGATACTTTAAGGTTGATGATCATGAAATACTTGCCGGAGAGTTTTACAAAGAACTCCGCAAACATGGCAGAATATATATGTATCGTCTGAAACCTGAATATGAGATGTTTGCCAGACCTGTCAATGAGTATCCTGCCAAATCAAAACAAGCTGCTGCCATCATGCTCATGATTCAGAACAATCTGGATCCAAAAGTGGCCAAACATCCCGAAGAACTGATCACCTATGGCGGAAATGGCGCCGTATTTCAGAATTGGGCACAGTATCGCATCACCATGCAATATCTCTCTGAAATGACTGATGAACAGACGCTTGTATTGTATTCCGGTCATCCTTTAGGCCTTTTCCCGTCACATAAAAATGCGCCAAGAGTAGTCGTCACCAACGGCATGATGATTCCGAATCATTCAACCAAAGAAGACTGGAATAAATACAATGCTTTAGGAGTCACCTCATACGGACAGATGACCGCCGGTTCATTTATGTACATTGGCCCGCAAGGCATCGTGCATGGCACTACGATCACACTCCTGAATGCCGGCCGTAGACTGGGCCTCGGACAGAATGATCTCAAAGGGAGTGTATTTGTTACCTCAGGATTGGGCGGTATGTCAGGAGCTCAGGCATTGGCAGCCATCATCACAGGTGCTGTAGGTGTGATAGCAGAAGTAGATAAAGATGCCATCTCTCAGAGATTGAATGATGGTTATATCCAAAAAGAAAATGTGTATACAGACCTGAATTCGCTTATAGACAAAATCATTGACTGCAAAAAAGAAAAAGAAACGATAGCCCTGATCTATCACGGCAATATAGTGGATTTTTGGGAAGCTGCTGCCCGAAGGCAATTAAAAATTGAACTGGGTTCTGACCAGACCTCATTGCACAATATAGATGATATGGGATACTGCCCCGTTGGATACAGCTTTGATGAAGCCAAATCACTGCTGACAAAAAATAAGGAAAAGTTCATGTCAGAAGTACGTAAGTCCCTGATCAGGCATGTAAAAGCTGTAAATATCCTGGTGAAAAACGGCATGTATTTCTGGGATTATGGCAACGCCTTTCTGAAAGAAGCTGGTGATGCAGGAGCAGATATCTGGACAAACAAAAAGCTAAAGACTTACAAATATGCGTCTTATGTAGAAGATATCATGGGACCATTGTGTTTTGATTATGGATTTGGGCCTTTCAGATGGGTATGTCTGTCAGGAAAAACATCAGATCTTTACAAAACAGATAAGATAGCTGCCAAAGTTTTATTAAAACTATATGATAAATCACCTGAAGAAATAAAAGGACAACTTAATGACAATATTTTGTGGATACAAAACGCCAGATTAAATCTGCCGGTCGTCGGTTCAAAATCAAGGATATTATATGCAGATGCAGAAGGTAGAATTGCCATTGCAAAAGCATTTAATAAAGCTATTAAACGAGGTAACCTGTCAGGTCCTGTTGTGCTTGGAAGAGATCATCACGATGTTTCCGGAACCGACTCTCCCTATCGCGAAACATCCAATATATATGACGGGTCGAAGTTTACGGCCGATATGGCGGTTCATAATTTTGTGGGGGACGCTTTCCGAGGGGCTACATGGGTTTCACTGCATAATGGCGGTGGTGTTGGTTGGGGTGAGGTTATTAACGGTGGGTTCGGAATGGTGATCGACGGCAGCAAACAATCCAAAAATAATATACAATCCATGTTGCACTGGGATGTCAATAATGGCATAGCAAGAAGGAGTTGGGCAAGAAACGAAGAAGCCATTTTTGCCATTAAAAGAGCGATGGATCAAAATGATAAATTAAAAGTAACGATGCCAAATATAGCTGACGACACATTACTGGATAACCTGATCAGATAATATGCTTGAAAAATGCCGCATACTGTACAAAGGAGACATGATAGCAGGAAGTTTTTATCTTTTTGTTGGATTGGTACTGCTTTTATTTGCCGGTATTTTACATTACACTACAGAATCTCTTGGCTTTCATTATCTTAGTATTGGTTTTTTTATGTTTTTCCTCTATAGTATGGGAAAAGGTGTGGTCATCTTTTTTTTATCACGTCAGAGATATAATTTCTATTTGCATCTGAATTCTTTGACTAAGCCTATCCTGGAAGATGAAACTACCTACACGGAATTCAGAATTAAAAAGAAGAATATCAACCGGAGGAGATATGTTTGGATCATGGTAATATGCTCAGTTGTTGCCTTTTTAGGAATATTCAGCAGACAAAAGGGTCTCATTATGGGTACTGCCATACCTATTGCGCTTATTTCAGGAATAGAATTTGGAATCGGCTTGCTCAACGAATTCAGACTTCGCGAGTATATGAGATTGCTTTTAAAGAGGGCGGAGTAAGTAAATATGGCACTTTTAATATATGGGCTCTTACCTTTGTTCAATAAATTCAAAGCTTCACTCCAATTGTGCGACTCCGCTGGAGTCGGAAACATCATCCTACTATTATTTCTAACATAATGCGACTTCTCTGAAGTCGTTTGAACAGATCATACTATGTTTGAAATGACTGCATCCCAGAGGGATCACACAAATCCTGGCAAGAAACCAGAAAAACAGATTAAATAGTAATTCATCTGAAGTCGTTTGTACATTGATTCCTGAAGGATCAAACTATGTTAGAAATAAATGCGTCCCCACCCTTATGATCCCGGAGGGATCAAACTATATCTTGGTGATGTGTTTAAGGAAAAGACATGATATAATCATGATATTGCTCCTTGGTAAGTATAGCCTTTAATTTTGCCTGTCGTTTTTTATTATATTCATTCATTTTTTTAAAACGATCAGCTTTTGGAATACTACTTTTACCGGTTTTATCCATATTAGTCTCATATTCAAGAAAGGCTTTGTAGATATCCTGATGTTGTTTGTCTGTAAGCTTCAGGCTTTGTTTTAATTTTAAAGCATGGGTCTTTGCCGCATCCGCCGGGGCGGTAGGAGTAGTTTTTCGCTCTTTATTTACATTAGCCGGAGCTGTTGACTGGGGAACTGCCCCTTTCAGTTGACTGATCCCTTTCATACTGAAAACCAGCATCAGACTTAAAAATATATACTTCATAAAATTAGAGTTATTCAGGTAATAACGAAAATTACTTCTTAATAGTTTAAATTAATATGCAAAGATAAGCTATAGATTTAGAAGAAAATATTTTTAAACATATTACTTTTGCATTTAATATTATATCAAATCAATCTATTGAGTAAAGTAATCATCATAGGACCGGCTTACCCGCTCAGAGGAGGACTGGCTACTTTTGATGAAAGATTGGCCCGTCAATTTATGAAAGAAGGACATGAAACGCTGATATACACCTTTTCCTTACAATATCCTTCTTTTTTGTTTCCGGGCAAAACACAATATTCAGAAAGTCCGCCACCCGTGGATTTGAATATAAAACCGCTCATAAACTCCGTAAACCCAATCAACTGGTGGTCAGTAGGAAACCAAATCCGAAAGGAAAACCCTGATATTGTACTGGTGAGATACTGGCTTCCTTTTATGGCCCCTAGTTTGGGCACTATTCTCAGGATCGTCAAGAAAAATAAAAAAACAAGATTGATCGGCCTCATAGATAATGCACTGCCACATGAACAAAGACCTGGTGACCATCTGCTGACCGGATATTTTACAAAAGCACTCCATGGATTTATCACCATGAGTAATCATGTTAAAAATGATCTCCGGAAGTTTACTACCAAACCTGTTCATCTTGTTCATCACCCATTGTACGATAGTTTTGGATCAAAGACTGACAAAGCCATTTCGAGAAAGAAACTTAATCTCGATCAGGATGCTTACATCTTTTTGTTTTTTGGATTTATCAGGAAATACAAGGGCCTTGATCTGTTGATTGAAGCATTGGATAACTTGAAGACTAATATTAACGTTAAAATACTGATTGCTGGTGAATATTATACCGGGGAAGACGAAATCAGAAGACAAATACAAATGTCTGTTTCCAAGGACAAAATAATTGAACATACACATTTCATCAAAGATGAAGACGTTGGTTTGTATTTCAGTGCCAGTGATTGTGTGATTCAGCCATACAGGAATGCCACACAAAGTGGAGTAACACCGTTGGCCTATCATTTTGAGATACCTTTGATCGTCACCAATGTAGGTGCATTGCCGGATTTGGTACCCACAGAACTTGGTTATATTTGCGAACCCAACGCGTTGTCCATATCCGAAACTATGAACAAGATGCTCACATTTGATACTAAAAAGTTTGATGTGGCTATAAAGACAGAAAAAAAGAAATTGAGTTGGGAGAATCTTACTTCCATCATTTATAAAACAGCAAAAGAAAATAACTAATGTCGAAATTATACAGAAGCAGGGCCCCTTTACGCCTGGGGCTGGCAGGTGGAGGAACAGATGTGAGCCCTTACAGCGATTTATATGGTGGTGCAATCTTAAATGCCACCATTTCGTTGTTTGCCTATGCAAATATAGAGAAGACGAAAGATGGCATGATCACATTTGAAGCGAAAGATTTTAACAGCAAAGAATCGTTCGCTGTATCAAAGCCAATTCCTCCGGGTGGCAGACTGGATTTATTAAAAGGAGTATACAACCGAATCCAAAAAGACTTTCCTTTTGAAACCAATGGTCTTCTCATTACTACCTATGTAGAAGCGCCTCCTGGATCCGGTTTGGGTTCATCTTCCACCCTTGTAGTAGCCATCATCGGAGCGTTTGTTGAAATGCTCACGCTACCACTCGGTGAGTATGATATTGCCCATTATGCATACGAAATTGAAAGAATAGACCTTGGTTTGGCAGGAGGAAAACAAGACCAGTATGCTGCTACTTTTGGCGGTTTCAACTATATGGAATTTTATGGAAATGATAAAACCATTGTCAATCCACTTAGAATA
>JACMLK010000408.1 GCA_014379665.1 Saprospiraceae bacterium
AAAATTGCCTTCCAAATCAGTGATAGTCCCAATTGAAGGATCTCCTTTCACCAAAATATTAGCTCCGATAATGGCGTCACCTGCAGAATCAGTGACTTGGCCTTTTATAGTCCTTTGCCCAAAAGTTATGCTTATACTACCCAAAAGTATAAACACAGAAAATAAAATCTGTTTCATATTAAAAATTGTTTTGATATTAAGAAAAAAGTTGATTAATACGTCTTTAGATACCGAATATAAATCTAAAATGAAACTTTTGAGTATTCCGGTGTTACTCACTCCCTGATAGGATGATGATCCTATCCACATGGCTCTGACAAAATTACCGATTTTTTTTTAAACTTGCACCTTTGAGTTTTATTTTTTAAATTTCTCAACCCAACGCACCGTGATCGCATCGAAAATCGTCTCCTACAAGTCATAAACCTTTATGAACTAGGCCATAACCAGTATGAAGTGTCATCGAATTACAAACCTGTACGGCTAAAGATAGTTCCTTAATATATCGGATCTAAGTTGGATTTATCAGGACAATATTGGACTGGAACTTCCATCTGGAGTAGTATAATCGGGCACAAGTTGCAAACTTGCGCCGGCATCGGCCACTATCGGACTGAGACTTCGACCATCGGTGGGAAATTTTTAAACAATTATCATCGTTTTAGTATTGTTAATGATATTTTTGCACCCATAATAGCTAAACCTTATGCAGTTTTTATACCTTTCTTTTCTTTGGGCTCTTACGGCTTTAGCCATTCCAGTGATCATTCACCTGTTTTATTTCAGAAGATTTAAAAAAGTATATTTCACTAACGTAAGATATCTGAAAGAAATAAAAGAAGAAACATCCAACAGAAACAAACTTAAAAATCTTTTGGTGCTGCTCTGCAGGTGTCTTGCGATCATAGCGCTTGTATTTGCATTTGCTCAGCCATTTCTTCCCATCGGTGATCATATAAAAACGGGTGCAAATAATGTGTCTGTGTTTATTGATAATTCTTTTAGCATGACCGCTAAAAAAGAAGACATTCCTTTATTGGATATCGCAAAAGTGAGGGCCAGGGCAATAGTCAATGCCTATAGTGAAGAAGACAGATTTCAGATCCTTACTCATAATTTTGAAGGCAGACATCAGCGATTTCTGAGCAAAGAAGACGCGCTTAGCTATATTGACGAGATCGTTGGGACACCTGTGGTACAACCATTAGACAAAGTGATTAATCGCCAAAAACAACTTTTGGATACGGAGTCATCTAATAAGATAAGTTATGTCATCTCTGATTTTCAAAAGAGTATCACGAATATGGATACCTATCAGGATACCACCATTGAAGTTAATCTGCTACCTGTTCAGACCCCTCAGCCTAAGAATATATCGGTGGACAGTGTGTGGTTTGACGGACCAATCCCTGTATTAAATCAGAATAATAAACTGGTTGTCAGAATCAAAAATAATAGCGGGGAAGATGTGGAGCAGGTAAAATTATCCTTTAAAAAAGATGGCCAGGAAAAGCCCATAAGTATTCTCAATATTCCGGCCAACAGCACGGTCACAGATACCGTAGTGGTCAATGCGAATGTCTCTGGATGGCAAAAGGGTATTGTAAGTATTACTGATTATCCGGTTCAGTTTGATGATGAATATTTTATTGCTTTTCTTGTACCCGACACCATAAAAGCATTGTTTATCAACGAAGGAGGTGCAAATAAATATATGGATGCATTATTCAAAGGGATAAATTATTTCTCCCTGTCCAATCAGAACAGCAATCAACTCCAATATCAGCAATTTGGCAACTATGATCTGATCATACTCAATGATTTAAAAAATATATCTTCCGGACTTGCTTTTGAACTGAATCAATATCTTAAAAATGGAGGCAAAACAATCATTTTCCCTAATAAGGAATCAGATATGGCGAGCTATAACCGTTTTTTATCTTCTGCAGGTGCCAATAATTTAACAGCAGTCAACAAAACCAGAAAAGAAGTATCGGCTGTCAATACGGAAGAATTCATTTTTTCTGATGTATTTTTGAAAACAAACAACAACTTAAAATTGCCTGTTACTACATGGTCATATGACCAATCCGGTTTTCGCTCAAATCTGGAAGAGAAGATATTGACTTACAGGGACGGTTCTAGCTATTTAAGTAAATACAGGGTGGGGGATGGCCAGTTGTTTGTTTGTGCCGGTCCATTAGACAAGGAAGTAAACGATCTGGTTCACAATGCAGAAATTTTTGTACCGTTAATTTTTAAAATGGCTATTTCTACAACCAAACAAAAAAATCTATCCCACATAATCACCAACCATATCATTGTAGAAAGCGAAAATGTAAAGAAATCAGGGGATTTTGTCTATAAGATTTCAGGTAAAGAAGAATTTATTCCGGGTCAAATGCCAGATGGAAATAAAATGATGCTGGATCTTGACGATCAGATCCATACATCCGGATTTTATGATCTTAAATTGGATGAAGATGTCGTAGGACTTTATGCTTTCAACTATGACAGAAAAGAATCTGATCTTAATATGTACAGTGAATCCGAACTGACAGATATTACTTTAGGCAACAGGAAGTTTAAAGTTATTTCATCAGATCTGCAGGCAAATATTTCAGGAACCATCAATGAAAAAGATAAAGGAGTGGTCATGTGGAAGTGGTTTTTGATTGCAGTGCTTGTATTTTTAGCTATAGAATCATTATTGTTGAGGTTTTTTAAAAATTAAATCATTCATGAATGTGCTCATTAAAAATGCTACCATCATTCATAAGGGTTCGAAGTTCCATCTCAAGAAATACGACCTCCTTATATCCGGTGGAAAAATCCAAAAAATACAGAAAGGGATAACTGACCACAAAGGCAGCAAACTTGAAGGAAAAGACCTGTATTGTTGTATCGGGCTATGTGATATCGGCACGCATAGCGGTGAACCAGGTTTTGAACATAGGGAAACCCTTCATTCGTTATCAAAGGCGGCATTGGCAGGCGGATATACAAGTTTAGCCGTTTTCCCCAATAACATACCGGTTACACAAACTAAAGCAGATATCAAATATCTTAAAGAGCATGCTGAACTGCAAGGTGTCGAGATATGGCCTATCGGAGCGCTCAGCAAAGATATAAAGGGTGTTGATATTGCTGAATATATGGATATGGCAGCAGGGGGTGCAGTGGCGTTTTCAGACGGAATGAAATCTATACAGAACACAGGTCTGTTAAGCAGAGCCCTGCAATATGCGGCTCAGATCGGGGGGGTAGTGATACATCATCCTGACGACCATCATTTGAGTCAGGGAGGAGAGATGCACGAAGGGGAAATGAGCACCTTACTTGGCTTAAAAGGTATTGCTGATATAGCAGAATTGCATACAGTCCAAAGAGATATTCTTATAAATGAATACAATTCAGGTAATTTGATTGAACATTGTATTTCTTCAGAAAGATCAGTATCTGTCATTAAAAAAGCAAAAGAGGCTCAAAAATCATTATTTTCCACGGTGTCATACATGAATTTACTTCATACGGATGCGGATATGCACGACTTCAACACCAATCTAAAAGTCAGTCCTGTACTCAGGTCTGAAAAAGATAAAAAGGCGCTTATACATGGACTTAAAAACGGAACCATTGATGCTATAGTATCCAATCATACTCCCCTGGATGAGGAATCAAAAAATCTTGAATTTCCTTATGCCATACCGGGAGCCATCGGATTGGAAACTTGTCTTATGGCGTGTGTATCCGGATTGCGCGATGAGATGGATCTTGCTGACATCATTGAAAAACTTACCGTAATGCCAAGGAAAATACTTAACATTCCCATACCTGAAATTGAAGAAGGTCAATCCGTAAATCTTTGTGTATTTGAAATTACCCAACCATTTATATTTACAACTTCAGATTTAAGGTCAAAATCCACCAATAGTCCATATGTAGATAAGGAATTTGATGTCAGAGTTTTGGCTGCAATGAGGAGTTAGTTCTGATGATAGTTTTTAGCTGTTTCAAGCGGTTTTTTCTTGATGTTTCAAGCGAGGATGCTTGAAACAACGCAGGAAGGCTTTGAGTAAAACAGTTTCTTCAATGCGGCCCCGCTTGAAGGAACATACTCCATTTAAACAAACTTATGAGATATTTTGATATGTAGGAAACGAAAGTGATCATCGTTTAAAATATGATTTTTTAGATTTGTCTTCTTCTTTTTTTCTGAATGGCTTTTCTTTTGATGTTGGTTTGTTTTTAGTAAAAGGTTTGGGTTCCTTTTTTGGCTTTTCTGTACTTTTTTTTCCGGCAGGCTTTTCAGTGGCTGGTTCATTGGACTTAGCCCTGGGTCTAAAGCCAAATTTATCATCGGGTTTTTTGATATTTTTTTCAGTTAATTCTTTTTCAGTGCTTTTGGATCTTGAGCCGAAGGTAAATTCCCGTCTTGGTCCTGTTTTCTTTTTGATGGTAGCAGCAGGGTCTATTTTTAAAAGCTTAAACAATTCTTCTGCTTTGATTTCAATGTATTTTCCTGGTTCAAGTTTTCCAAGTTTAAGATCTTCAATCTGCACCCGAATCAATCTCAGGACCGGAAATCCAACTGCAGCAAACATCTTTCTCACCTGTCTGTTTTTGCCTTCTGTTAGTTCTATTAATGCCCATGAAGTCGGGATGTGTTGTCTTACCCTAATCGGAGGATTTCGCTCAGGAAGCAGCGGAGGTTTATATAATTTTTTGACCGTACACGATTTTGTTTTGTATTCTCCTGAATCAAGTTTTATTTCTACTCCTTTTTTTATTTTTTCTATGGCCTGGTCGGTGATATCATTATCCACCTGCACAAAGTATGACCTTTTATGGTGTTGTGATGGAGAAAGCAGCAGGGAATTGATTGATTTGTCATTGGTCAGGATTAACAAACCTTCAGAGTCCTTGTCTAATCTTCCCACGGGATACACATCTTTATCCACCTTCAGAAAATCAGCAAGCGTCACATGCTCCGGTTGTTCTTTTGTAAACTGGTTAAGTACATTATATGGCTTGTAAAAAACGAAATATTTTGTGTCGGATTTAACTTTTGCTTCCATTTTTTACTTTCAAATTAATAATGATATGATAAGGATTGGAAATAATTAAACATTAAATCTGAAATGCATCACATCTCCGTCTTCTACCAGATATTCTTTGCCTTCCACACCCATTTTGCCTGCTTCTTTTACAGCAGATTCAGAACCATATTTGACAAAGTCAACATATTTGATTACTTCAGCACGTATGAATCCTTTCTCAAAATCAGTGTGAATCACACCGGCAGCCTGTGGAGCTTTCCATCCTTTTTTGATAGTCCATGCACGCACTTCTTTTACACCTGCGGTGAAATAGGTATATAAATTAAGTAACTTATAGGCCGATCTGATTATTTTATTGACACCTGGCTCTTCAAGACCCATGGCTTCAATAAATTCCATACGTTCTTCTTTGCTTTCCAGTTCAGCTATTTCAGCTTCAATACCGGCACAAATAAATAAAATTTCAGCATGTTCGGATTTAACTGCTTCTTTAAATCTGGCTGTAAGGCTGTTACCTACGGATACAGATGCTTCATCGACATTACACACATAAAGTACCGGTTTGGCCGTTAAAAGATACAGGTCTTTATATATTTCCTGCTGATTTTCATCTACTTCAAAACTACGGGCAGGCTTTTCTGATTCCAAATGTTTTAAAAGCTTTTCTGCCCATTCCACATTCGCAACGTCATCTTTGCCACCTGATTTGGCTTGTTTTTTGAACTTATCTATCCTTTTTTCCATAGTCTCGATGTCTTTAAAAATAAGCTCGAGGTCAATGATTTCTTTATCTCTTACCGGGTTTACACTTCCATCCACATGAATGACATTATCGTCTTCAAAACATCTTACCACATGAATAATAGCATCCACTTCTCTGATATTGGCAAGAAACTGATTTCCCAGTCCTTCTCCTTTACTGGCTCCTTTGATAAGACCTGCAATATCCAGAATTTCGATACTGGTGGGCAATACCTTTTGTGGTACAACAAGCTCCTCCAATTTGTCAAGCCGTTCATCCGGTACCACTATCATACCAAGATTCGGCTCTTTGGTAGCAAATGGATAATTAGCTGCGAGTGCTTTAGCCGAAGTTAAGGCATTAAATAAAGTGGATTTACCCACATTCGGAAGACCTACTATTCCACATTGAAGACCCATATATTATTTTATTATCTGTTTGTTTTTTTTAAAATTGCCGCAAAGGTAGTCAGAAATTACGAAATAAAGTCATTTAATTGAGTTACGTGTAACTTGATTTAACACTTCCGTTCGGATGACTCTAAGGCATCCCACCGGTAAATGAGGGACTCTTTCAGGGAATCATAGCGGTGGGACGTCGACAAGCCGTCCAACCGCACGTCTTTGTGTCTTTATCGAGGAAATAAAAATGCCACAAAGGCAGCAAGGCACAAAGGTTCACTAAGGAAAACATAATAGCGCTCAGAACTATCAATTTAGAGGGTGATTAAAAAAAAAGACCTTCATTTTGCAGAATGCTCAATGAAGGTCTTTTTTTATCTAATCAATTAAAAGTTATTCCACCATAATCATCTTCTTAGTTGCCGTAAATTCACCGCTCACTAAGGTGTAATACAATACACCGCTGGTTCCTAACTGCTCTTTGGTGAATATCTCACTGTTATACCCTTTGGCTGCATCTACTTCCCTGACCGTCACCAACTTACCTGTCACATCATATATAGATATAGTCGCTTTGGCTGCTGTTGGCATTCTGAAGCTGACCGTCGTCTGACCTTTGAATGGGTTTGGTTCGTTTTGCAACAACTCTATCACATCATCCGGTGCTGTTTTGACCATCAGGTGTACGCCACCCACTTTAAGATCGGCTCCTGTATATGATTCTATCGGGGTTACCCCAGAGTTCAATGAAAACATCTCACTTAATTGTCCGGCTCTGTTTGCTTTAAGGATCAGTGTAAACAATACCTCATGGTCTCTCACCGTCACACTTTC
>JACMLK010000409.1 GCA_014379665.1 Saprospiraceae bacterium
ATCTGAAGTCGCACTATTCATCGCAAGAAAATTATACCGATGGTTTGTGTATTCCGCTATTGATACGCAGATAGAACAGGACATCATTGTTCCTATGGCTGAAATCATCCGAACCAATGATTATGAAATAGCACCTGCGCTTAAAGCACTCTTATCCAGTGAGCATTTTTATGAAGATTGTGTGATAGGATGTATCATAAAAAATCCGGTTGATTTTTTGATGAGTCCGGTCAATCATTTCAATGTGGCATTGCCGGTTGACTTAGTATCTCGTCAGAGAGTATTAGCCAGCATTTATCAATTATCTTTTGCCATGCAAATGGGATTATTTCAGGCACCTTCAGTGGCTGGCTGGCAGGCATTCTATCAGGCACCTAACTTTTATAAATTATGGCTCAAT
Source organism: Saprospiraceae bacterium (assembly GCA_014379665.1). Lineage (GTDB taxonomy): Bacteria > Bacteroidota > Bacteroidia > Chitinophagales > Saprospiraceae > OLB9. The sequence goes on from JACMLK010000409.1 coordinate 401, forward strand.
GCCACATCATTACCGGCAAGAAAAGGATATTCAGATTCACTAGGTTCAGGAGGTATTCCTGTTAGCGGTTTCAGACTTCAGATCAATCCATTACAGACACTTAACAAATTTGGAAATCCTTCAGATGCAGACAATGTTATTGATGAATTATCACTGCTGATGTTTAGTAAACCTTTAGCGTCAAATCAAAAAACCGTTTTAAGAAACACATTATTAGCCGGAGGAACTGCGGAGTCGTGGACAACCATATATAATACCTATGCATCTGATCCGGGAAATGATATGAAAGGACAACAAGTGATGACCAGAGTCAGACCATTGCTTGTGTATATGATGCGTATGCCCGAATTTCATCTTAGTTAATCAAATCCATTATTGAATCAACACATAAATTATTTTAAACATGAAACGCAGACAATTTATACAGGCAGGCTCGTTGATGTCACTTCCTATAGTTTTGGGAGGGATGGAAGTCTCCGCTATAGCAAAGTCATCTCTTTTTGGAATGATAAATAATGGAGACGATAAAGTTCTGGTTCTTATTCAGCTCAATGGTGGAAATGATGGTCTCAATATGGTGATTCCTTTGGATCAGTATTCGGGGTTGAGTCAGGTACGTTCTTCCATCATGCTTCCGGAAAATTCCGTATTAAAACTCATAGACAAAACCGGACTGCATTCTTCCATGACAGGGCTTCAACGATTATATAACGAAGGGAAAATGGCTGTAGTTCAGTCTGTCGGTTATCCCAATCAAAACCGATCACATTTCAGATCTACAGACATATGGACATCCGGCTCAGATGCTGAAGAGTTTGTAACTACCGGATGGGTAGGAAGATATCTGGATTTAAAATTCCCGGGATATCCTGAAGCTTATCCTAATATGGATTGTCCGGATCCTTTTGCTATTACTTTCGGGGCAGTAGTTTCTGAAACTTGTCAGGGACCTGTGAGTAATTTCAGTTATTCCCTTGTAAACCAAACCACCGTCAAACTGGTGGAAGAAACGGTGGCTTCTCCGGCAGATAACAGTTGTTACAGCACTGAACTGGAATTTATCAGGACTACTATCAAACAGTCCAATGCATATGCTAACACTGTACTTGAAGCGTTTGAAAAAGGGAACAATATATCTGTATATCCTGAAAACAACAGACTTGCTGATCAACTCAAAGTGGTAGCCAATCTGATATCAGGTGGATTGGGGACAAAAATTTATGTAGTTTCTCTTGGAGGTTTTGACACCCATGCCAATCAGGTTCTGATTGGAGATACTAATAATGGCGAACATGCTACACTGATGCAATATGTATCAGAAGCAGTAACTGCTTTTGTGGATGATTGCAGTTCCCTGGGGATACATGAAAGAGTAGTGGGTATGACTTTTTCAGAATTCGGAAGACAGATAAGTGCTAATAATAGCTTTGGAACTGACCACGGTACTGCGGCGCCGTTGATGGTTTTTGGAAGTTGTGTCAATCATGGAGTGTATGGAGAAAATCCTGAAATTACGGCAAATATTGCTCCTCAGGAAGGAGTACCTATGCAGTTTGACTTCAGATCTGTGTATGCAAGTCTTCTTATCGACTGGCTGGGGGTAAGCGAATCCAATGTGAAGCAAGTGTTGTTTGAAGATTTCCAGAAGATTCCGTTTATTAAGAATTGTGCCATCCCGTCCTCTGCTGATGATTCAGAAACTACCATTCAAGGTCAACTTACACCAAATCCTTGCACCGATCATACTTATCTTAATTTTGTCAACACGGGCCGTCATGTGAATGTAAGTATATTTAATGCTATAGGATCTCAACTTGATGTGTTGATCAATAAATCGTTGACCCAAAGTGCTCATGAATTATACATTAATACACAATCCTATACTCCCGGTTCTTATTTTGTGAGAGTAGCCATTGATAATAAAGTGAGGACGTTGAAGTTTGTTAAATTATAACCGGTTAGCTATAATCAGGATCGCCTGATATTTTCAAAGTTCAGGAAGGTAAATATAAAGTATTTGATTATACCCCTAATATTTTTATCTCCACTCTTTGATTTTTTAATCTTCCCTGAGCAGATGTGCTGTCAGTTAAGGGTTCTCTTTTCCCATAACCTTTATATGTCACACGGGATTTACTTATGCCTCTCTGATAAAGAAATTCTGCTACTTTTTTTGCTCTTGCCGTTGAAAGCTGATCGCAATATTCATGTGGAGGGATGGTATTGGTGTGTCCACCGATTTCAACCGTGACGGTTGGATTTAGCTCCATAAATTCGTACACTTCTTCCAGGACATCATAATTTACCTGAGTGATGGCAGAACTGTCGGCGTCAAAATTTAACTCATTGATACGAAGTTTCTGACCGAGGGTGATTTTTGACATTTCAAGATCCGGTATAAATTTTTCCCTCTTGACATTGTAAGTACTGCTGGCCATGCAACCATTTTTATCTTTCACATTGAGGCTATACAATCCTGAAGGCACATTGATCAGATTTTGAGTGGTCTGACCATTTGACCATCTATAAGAAAAGTTTCCTGCACCTCCTGAAACATTGATCATTATAGAGCCATCCGGACTTTCAGGATTAGTGACCCGATTGTTGGAAATCACATCAACGACGATGGGTTCAGGTGAAGATAATTCAATATTCGCAACTGAAGTATTCTGCAATTTATCCGTGACAGTAACTTCATAGGTACCGGCACCAAGTCCTGAAATCTGACTTCCGCTTAAACCTTCTTTGTTCCAGGTATAAGTATATGGTCTTGTACCGCCTGAGACGCTTACTTTAATACTACCGTTTTTATTTCCCATACATTGGATATTGGATTCAATCAGGCAAATGGCGTTCACTTGCTCTTTGGCCACATCACCAAATAATAATTTATAAAAACCGGCACCATCTGTTCCTATCCAGATATTATCATTTCTGTCACACCCAAGGCTTAACGCTGCTTTGCTTAGAGATGCAGCATCTTCCGAATAGTTTTCTATTTTTTCAGCATAAGGATCATATCTCACCAGAATATCTGACGCAATATAAATTCTGCCTTTTGAGTCGATAATGAAATTATTTATTTTCCCGCTATATTGCGACGGATCGAGTTTTACCGGGAAGAGTCTGTTAAATTTATTAATCAGAAACATATCCTTATCACTGATAATCCATTGGCCTTCATTATTCTCACAGGTAGCCAGCATTTTATATTTTTTGTCTTGCAACTCCCATTTTTCTCCTTCTATTCTCACATAACCTTTATCAGTACCTACCCATAATATATTGTTTCTATCTGCATGCACAAAGTTTATGATATTGCTTTCAAGCCTGGAGTTTTCGCTGTCATAAGCTTTATATTTATTGGTACTTGTATTGAACTGGAATAAACCATTGTTGGTTCCTATCCAAATGCTACCTTCGAGATATGCGATATCAGAAATAATATTCTGAACAGGTAATGGATATGAAGCCTTTGTTTTTTGGTTTAATATGGCGTTGGAAGAAGCGGCCCATATATTGTATTTCCGGTCGGCTATAACATCTTTAATTTCTGTATTGGGAAAATAAATATTAAATTTACTGCCATCACCTGTTGTTTCTATCAATCCCTTGTTGCTTGCAAGCCAGATAATATTTTTATCATCAATAAATATACTTTGAACCCGCGCATCAGTACTGACCTTGTCAAATCTGGTGATAGACACTTTTGAAGAATCCACCTGCCCTTGTGCCATTGAAGTACAAAGGAGCATTATTAACACTGAGAAGCCTAAAATGAATTTTGTGATGTTCATTCGTTTTTATTTATTTTTGATATGGTCCGATGATATGACAGCCAAATGAAATACAATGGTTAAATAATAATTTTTAAAATACTGAAAATGTGAACCATTATATTTTGATATATGATCATTTATAAGTCATTCAAATATAACTGTAAATTTCGGATTTTATTTTGTAGTTGATGATACCAAGGTAATATATTTCATTTTATATATATTATTCCTTTCTTAGCCATCCCAGTATATTATAATCTGCGATGGTCCAATATTGATAAAAATTAACCAGCGGAATTTTTATCCTGCTTTTTGATCCGATATTCTGCTGTACTATTTCTATTTCCTCATCTGTCACTTTTGAAATGATAGCTACATGACCAAATCTGTTACCTGGATAACCATCATAAACAAGGATGTCATTTACTGCAGGTTTATATTCTCTGACATTCCTGTACTGCATCAATCCTCTATGCACATTATAAGCCCTGTCACCAAGTTTTTTATCAAAAAAGTCCTTGGCATGTCCGTATGAATTGGTCATTTTGTGTCCGAACACTTCGTAATAATATCTTTTTACAAATTCAACACATTGATATTTGAGTCCGAGATTATAACCGTCAGGGGCTACACTTCTACCTATGACATTGGTAAAATTATGCCCGTTGTAATACACCGCAACCTTATTATAGGAATCAATTTTTGCTCCAACTTCTGTTGTCTTATTATCAAAAGAAAATAAGACAAACGTTAAACCAAAAATTAATAATATCTTATTGAATTTCATTGAGACCTGAATTATGGTGCAATAATACAAAATATTACACTTTTTTTTATATAATATCTCAATTTAATACATTTCTTAACACTTCCTTACATTCATAAATCCGCCAAATAACCTGGTTAGGCATTTGAAAGATCTTAAAATTCCAGTCTTGCCTTTGCCACTGCAGACTGATCTGCAAAATCATTTTTTAAATATTTAAAATACCCTGAAATGCCAATCATAGCTGCATTGTCGGTACAATATTCAAATTTTGGAATATAAGTTTTCCAACCTTCTTCTACTCCCATTTTCAAAAGTGAAGATCTCAGAAAACTATTGGCAGAAACGCCTCCACTTATACCAATTTCTTTGATGTTAGTCATTTCTGATGCCTTTTTCAATTTCTTTAAAAGGATCTGAACGATCGTTGTTTGAATGGAACAGGCTAAGTCGTTTACATTTTCTGTAATAAAAGCAGGATTGTCTGACATTTCTTTTTGTAAAAAGTACAAAACAGATGTTTTAAGCCCGCTGAAGCTGAAATCCAGATCATTTACTTTTGGTTCGGTAAATCTGAACACATACTTTCCTTGCTTTGCCAGTCTGTCTATCTCCGGTCCGGCCGGATATTCCAGACCAAGCATCTTTCCTGTTTTATCAAAAGCTTCACCTGCAGCATCGTCAATAGTGGTACCCAAAATTTCCATCTCAGTATAATCATTGACTTTAACTATCTGGGTATGACCACCTGAAACAGTCAGACAAAGAAATGGAAAAACAGGTTTCGGATTTTCAATAAAATGAGCCAATACATGGGCATGCATGTGATGAACATCGATCAGTGGAATATTGAGGCACATTGCCATAGATTTGGCTACTCCAACTCCCACCATAAGACTTCCCAGTAAACCCGGGCCTGCTGTGAAAGCAATAGCATCGAGTTGTTCCACTGTTATGCCTGCACTTTTTATTGCTCCGTCGATTACGGGTATTATTTGTATCAAATGCTGGCGGCTGGCCAGTTCAGGTATCACACCACCATAGTTTTGGTGTACAGTTTGATTGGCAATGAGGTTGCTCAACACAATTCCATCCCTGATCACTGCTGCTCCGGTATCGTCGCATGAAGATTCAATGGCGAGTATGGTGATCGTTTTTTTTGTCAAGATTATGTTATAAATTTACAGCGTATAAATATTTTTAAATATTTTTGCCATTGATACGCCAAAAGTAGTACTTTGTGCATCAAATTAACGTAACAAAACATAAAAATCATATTAAATAATCCAATTTTAAAGCACACTTTATGAGGAAGGGAATTAATCTGTTTTTAATATTATTAACAGTTATTTTGACTTATTGGTTGTATTCGTCTGTAAGAGAACCAATTGCATTTCACCAGGAAACTGATAAGCGCAAAGATGCCGTGATCAAAGTACTAAAAAAGCTGCAAATCGCTCAGGAAGTGTACAGAGCGGTTACGGGTAAGTATGCCAATAACTTTGATTCACTTTCGAGTGTGTTAAAAAATAAAAAGATTGAGGTGGTAAAGCTCGAAGCGGATCCTTCTGATCCTTCCAATGCGGATAAATTTATCAGAACCGTGAGCTACAAAAGTGCACAGGATAGTTTGTACAGCCTTTTGGGAGGTCCTTTAAATATAGATTCCTTAAGGTTTGTTCCATTTACGGATGGAAAGATATTTAAAATTGCAGCAGACACCCTCACACATCAGAGCAATCTGGTAAATGTATTGGAGATTAGTACTCAATATAAAGATTTTATGGGACCTTACGCTGACAAAAGATATCAGAAATATGATGCTTACTATGATCCTGAAAAGGTCCTTAAATTTGGAGACATGAATTCTCCAAACACCAACGGAAACTGGTAAAAATTTCTAATGTATCAAAGAGATTTTGATTTCTTACATCATAACGAAGCAAATTTACTGTCTGTCCATTTAACGGCAGACAGTTTTTTTTATGGAATATTCGATTCCCAAAATAAGTTGTTGTGCCACAAATCATTTAATAATATTTTGTTTTCTGATGATATAACACTTTGGCAAATAATCAACAATGAAAAACTTCAGGTAACGTATAATAATGTTTCGGTTCAGGTGGCATCGGGGAATTGTCATCTTTTACCTGAACCTGATCATGAGTTTATTAACCAATTTCCCGGTCTTGAATTAAAAAATATAAAAATTGAAAAATGTGTAGGGAGGGAAGTGTATGCTTATTTTGGAATTACATCACATCAGGAATTTTTACTGGACAGACTTTTTAACTCAGGAGATTACACTTTGCATCATTTTTCCAATCAACTTGCATCCTATTATCTGGCACAGACAGGAAATATCATACATGCACATATTGATCAGGATGTGCTTACCCTTTACCTTCAGATAAACGGATTGTTTATGTTTTATAATTCGTTTAAGACCGTTGGAATTAATGATATTTTGTATTTCATCCTTGCTGTTTACAAAGAGAAAGGATTAGATCCTACTTTGGATGAACTTACTTTAAGTGGCTGGGTAGAAAAAAATTCAACGCTGTATAATTTATTATTCGCTTACATTGCTAATATCAGACTCACGAATGATTTTTTGATGACGCTTTCATCAGAATGCTCAGATGAATACAAACCCCATTTTTATTTTGATCATTTTATAAACGCAATATGCGCATAATCGGTGGAAAATTTAAAGGAAGAAGATTTATACCACCTGCAAAAAACTGGCCTACCAGACCTACCACTGACTTTGCCAAAGAAGGTCTTTTTAATATTTTAAATAATAGAATTGATTTTGAAGAAACGGTGATGCTTGATCTCTTTGGTGGAACAGGCAGCCACTGCTACGAATTTATATCACGTGGTTGCAAAGATGTGACTTATGTGGATAATTTTGGCAGTTGTGCAGCTTTTGTCACCAAAATATCAATAGAATTAAATATTGAAAACTTGCTGACCATATACAAATCAGATGTATTCAGATTTCTGAAAACAAATATAAAGCAGTACGACTATATTTTTGCAGGACCACCCTATCCCCTTCCAAATTTGAACAGCATTCCGGATGAAATATTTAAATATAATACCCTGGCAGCTGACGGCTTATTTGTATTGGAACATAACCCAAATCATGATTTTAAACAACACACCAGATATATAGAATCACGAAATTACGGAACTACTATTTTTAGTTTTTTTACTTAGTGCTCTTTATGGGAAATAACATCTTTATTGAACTAAATTTCTTAAAAGAGCACTAATATCCATACTTAGTTTTCCAGAACATCCTCAATGTTTCTTCATTCTTTTGTTCTGCCGTATTATATCCCGGTGCATATAATTTTGTTCCCTTGACACCATCCGGCAGACACTCCATATCCGAAATACCACTTTTAAAATCGTGGGCATACTGATAACCTGCTCCGTACCCATTGTCTTTCATCAGGTTAGTCGGGGCATTTCGCAGTTGTAACGGGACGGGGAGATCACCCGTCTGACTAACCAATGCCATGGCTTTTTCAATAGCAAGATAAGATGAGTTGCTTTTGGGTGAACATGCCAGATAGATGGCCGTCTGGGACATGATAATACGAGCTTCGGGCATGCCAATCTGATGAACCGCCTGAAAACAATTATTGGCGAGCAATAAAGCATTTGGATTGGCGAGACCAACATCTTCGGATGCTAAAATAATCATTCTCCGACAGATAAAAATAGGATCTTCCCCACCGGACAGCATTCTGGCAAGATAGTAAACGGCAGCATTGGGGTCCGAAGCCCTCATCGATTTTATAAAGGCAGAAATGATGTCGTAATGTTGTTCGCCAGCTTTATCATATAGTGCTAGATTTTGTTGGATAGACATCATGACCAATTCATCAGTAATGATTACCGGCTCATCTTTGGCAAATTGGTTGGCTACGAGTTCGAGGCAATTGTATAGTTTTCTGCCATCACCACCTGACATCTGTATCATGGCATCATAAGATTCCACAGTAATATTTCGGACTTTAAGTTCATAATCTTCTGCTATGGCTCTATCTACCATCGCAATCAGATCTTTTCGCTCTAATGGCTTGAGGATATAGACCTGGCATCTGGAAAGAAGAGCGGAGATAACTTCAAAAGAAGGATTTTCTGTAGTGGCTCCTATCAGTGTCACAATTCCCTTTTCTACTGCACCGAGCAATGAATCCTGTTGTGACTTACTAAACCTATGAATCTCATCAATAAAAAGTACAGGATTGGGTTTGTTGAAAAACTTTTGAGATTTTGCTATTTCAATAGTTTCCCGTATGTCCTTCACTCCACTATTGATGGCTGACAAACTATGGAAAGGACGATCCTGAGTATTTGCTATGATAGAAGCCAGTGTAGTTTTGCCCACTCCTGGTGCTCCCCAAAGTATAAAAGAAGGGAGACTGCCGGACTCTATTACTTTGCGAAGTATGGCTCCTTTGCCGACTAGGCGCTCCTGACCGACGTAATCGTCAAGCGTTTTGGGACGCATTCTTTCGGCCAGTGGCTGGTTCATGTTTTAAGTTGGGTTATAAGTTTAAAATTAAAAATCTTAATGAAGACAAAAATATTATTGGATAAATAATAGACTTTTTGCAAAAGTAACAGAAACAATATAAATTGTGGAGTTTATTTGATCGAAATGATGTATACAAATATATGAAAGTAGCAGTTATTGGTGCCGGTTGTTCCGGTATCACTGCAATAAAAAATCTTTTATCTGCGGGTATCCGGGATGTAGTTTGTTTTGAACAAAATGACAGAGTCGGGGGAAATTGGATCTATTCCCGGGAATCCTCACACAGCAGTGTCATGGAAACCACACACATCATTAGTTCAAAAAAATTATCAGAATACAAGGATTATCCCATGCCTGACGATTATCCTGATTATCCTTCTCATCAGCAGATTCTTGCTTATTTTGAAGGATACGCTGAACATTTTGAATTAAAACGCTATATCCGATTTAATACAAAAGTAGATAAAGTGAACAGAGATGAAGCCGGTTTATGGCAAATCTATACCAATGGCGCTGACATACCTGAAACATATGATTTTTTACTGGTCTCTAATGGTCACCACTCCGTTCCCAGACATCCCGAGTTAGTCAGGAAATTCACTGGAAAGTATTTTCATTCTCATGATTTTAAAACAAATGAAATATTTTCAGGAAAAAGAGTTTTGGTCATTGGCGGGGGTAATTCAGCCTGCGATTGTGCAGTGGAAGGTAGCAGAGTGGCTGATTTTGTAGCCATAAGTATGCGTCGACCACAGTATATAGTACCAAAATTTATGTTGGGTAAGCCTACAGATACTTTCAATGACAAAATGAGGGGAATTCCTGAATGGATTGCCGAACCCATCAGAAAGCTTAGTTTAAAGTTACAGATGGGGAAATATGAGTATTACGGACTTAACACACCGGATTTCCCAATAACAAAAGATCATCCTACAGTCAATTCAGAATTACTCTATATGTTGCGTCATGGTAAAATCAAACCTAAAGGCGGTATAGAAAAGGTGGACCAAAACCGGATATATTTTACAGACGGATCATCAGATGAATTTGATGTCATTGTAGCAGCCACAGGATACAAGATATCTACTCCCTTTTTCGATCCGGAGTTTTTAGATTATGAAGAGGCCGATGATATCAAACTATACCTCAGAATGTTTC
>JACMLK010000410.1 GCA_014379665.1 Saprospiraceae bacterium
AATGTCATTTCCAGAAAAGATATAGACAATCTTTATTTGCATCATGTGTTGCATTCATTAGCCATCGCCAGATTTATACAATTTAAACCAGGAAGCAAAATCATTGACCTGGGTACCGGTGGCGGTTTTCCCGGAATTCCATTAGCCATCTTATTTCCTGAGTGTCAGTTTGTACTTGTGGATAGTATCAACAAAAAAATCACAGTTGTCAATGCCGTGATTGAAGCATTGGGGCTAACGAATGTCGTTACTTTGACTGGTCGAGTAGAGGAGATGAAGACAACCTGTGATTTTGTAGTCACCAGAGCAGTGGCTAAATTGGACAAATTGTTACCATGGAGCCGTAAAGTCATCTCTAAGGTGCAAAAAAATCTTTACCCCAATGGCCTGATTGCTCTAAAAGGGGATGTGACGGAAGAACTGAAACTTATCCCAAAATTTGAATACAAAGAGAAAGTACATATTGTCAAATACTTTAATGAACCTTACTTTGAAGACAAATATTTACTTTATGTGCAAGGTTAAGGATTTATTTTATTGTTCTTAGGGAAGTACTCATTCTTTAAAAATCTTCACTTCCATTACTTTGACTTTTCCCTTGTACTTTTCCCAATCATTACTGATAAAAGTGTCTACCGCTTTTACTGTTTTTTGAGTCTTTAGTTTGGCCAGATTAAAAGCTACCATCGCATTTTCCTTTGGTGCTGTCCAGGAAGATCTGATATAATTGAGTGCTTCAGATAAAATACTGTTTAATTGATCCGGATTTCTTTGGATACCTTTCACATTTTCAGGTTCCATAAACAGGGCAGTGAGACTATCCAGCGAACTTTTGAGGTTTTTGTGTAGTTTTTTAAATTCCTTTTTAGTACTGTCCGGTTGGTTTTCAAGCAACTTATCTACTATACCAATAGATTTCTTTGCCTCAGTAATCCTGTCAAATGCTGTCCTGGCTTCTTTTACCATCATGGCGTGTTCGTCCTGCATTTTCTTAATGGCTTTCAGATCATTTAGAGTCATTTTGGATCGCGGATCCATCTTGACTTCCACTATGGTTGAATCTTTTTTCCCATCCAAAACAATTACCACCTTGTATTTACCTGGTAATACATTGTAACCACCCGGCAGGTCGTCATCTTCTTTAGGTTCATTTCTTGAAGGATATCGTATACCATCTGTCTCTAATCCCCAGATGAGTTTGTTCAATCCATCTTCCACTTTACTTTTGATGTTTCTGATGACTTTACCATCTTCATCCGATATAGTAATTTTTGCTTTTGGTTCTTTATCTTTCACTTCTTTGTCATCTCCCTCTTTTTTATCAGTATCTTCTTTTGTTACCGGTATTTCTTCTTTGGATTTTTCTTTTGGTTTTTTCCAGACATTCAAGGCAATTTTGTCAAATGATTTATTATCTCCTTTAAATTCACCCTGACCACTAAAACGAACACCATCGTAGGAGCGGTAACTGACTAGATAAGCATTGGTGGTGTTCATCAGTTCGAAGTCATTACTCAATATTTTTTCACCCTTAGCGGCTATTTCTCTCAAGGGATTAATATCATCGAGTATCCAGAAAGCACGTCCGAAAGTGCCAAGAACCAGATCGTCCTCTTCGGGGTGTATTTTCATATCATTGACCTGAACCTGTGGAAATCCTTTGTTCCAATGGTGCCATTTTTTCCCTTTGTCAAACGAAACATAGAGGCCTATATCTGTACCCAGAAACAATAGATTTGATTCTTTATGATCCTGTACTATACTCAATACAAATCCTTTAATCTGATCATCACCTGCAATTCTCTCCCAGTTTTTACCAAAATCTGTTGTGTGATAGGTGTACGCAGTATAATCATTCCTTCTATAATTATTGGCGACAACCCATGCCTCCCCTTCATTCATGTGCGAAACATGTATCTGTGGTATCCAGCTACCTTCCGGCAATCCTTTGAATGAATTGTGATTTGTCCACGTCTTGCCGTCATCACGAGTGAGCTGAACATTCCCGTCATCAGTACCAACCCAAACAATATTTTTATTCACGGGACTTGGTGCTATAGCAATAATGGTGGTATGGTTTTCTGCGTTGGTTGCATCCATGGTTAATCCTCCGCTTCGGTCAGCTTTTTGTTTGGTCGTGTCATTGCTGGTAAGATCCGGTGACATGATGATCCATGATTCACCGCAATCATCAGAATAGTGCAAAAACTGACTACCAAAATACACTCCGCAATCTTCAAAAGGATCCTGAGCGATGGCAGCATTCCAATTGTATCTGAGTTTAATCTCGTGATCCGGATGATTGGGCTGAATAAATCTGGTCTGACCTGTCTGACGGTCATAAAAACCTACATTTCCCCCTTGCGACATAGCATAACCATATCTGGTGTCGGCACGAAATGGGACTACGTCAAAACCATCTCCAAAATATAATTCCTGAAAATCATGGTTGCGGATGCCTCCTCTTTTCAGCACTGCTGAAGGTCCGATCCATGAACCATTATCCTGCATCCCCCCGTATACATTGTACGGAAAATCGTTGTCTACATTGACATGGTAAAACTGACCAACCGGAATATTACCTGCAAAATACCAATTAACACCTCCGTCTCTGGAAATATTCAAACCACCGTCATTGCCATCAATGAGATAATCAGTGTCTTCAGGATGTATCCAGAATGCATGGTGATCCGGGTGCACGTCATTGCCGTAATCAGCAATATTTCTGAATGTCTTTCCACCATCCTCACTCATGGTGATATAGGTAAATATATTATAAATTCTGTTTTCATTTTTTGGATCTACATAGAGTTCAGAATAGTAAAATGGTCGGTCACCAATGTTCTTGGTAGAAACAAGTGTCCATTTTTTACCACCATCTGTTGTTTTGTACAAACCATTTTCCTTAGCTTCTATCAGGGCGTATATGATGTTTGGTTTTCCGGGAGATACCGCCAATCCAATCCTGCCAAGCTCTCCTTTCGGCAGGCCATCTTCTGATGATAGTTTTTTAAAATTGTCCCCCGCATCAAACGAGATATAGAGACCTGAACCCTTGCCTCCTGATTTAAAAAACCACGGCTCCCTTTTATGTTCCCACATGGCGACAAGTAATTTGTTGGGGTTGGTCGGATCCGTGATCAAATCTGCTGCTCCTGTCAGGTTATTGACAAAAAGAATTTTTTTCCAGTTTTTGCCACCGTCTGTAGTCCTGAACACGCCCCGGTCTTCGGTTGCTCCCCACGGAGAACCGAGTGATGAGGCAAATACAATATCAGGATTGTCGCGATGGATGATGATACGATGTATGGTTCTTGTATTTTCAAGTCCCATGCGCTGCCAGGTCTTGCCCCCATCAAGTGTCTTGTAAATGCCGTTACCTGTATTCAGGGAGTTACGAGGATTGCCTTCGCCTGTACCTACCCATATTTCGGATGGATTTTTCTGATTGATTTTGATAGACCCGATGGCTAATGATGATTGTTCATCAAATATAGGTGTCCAACTTGTTCCACCATTTTCAGATAACCAGACTCCTCCGGATGCGGCCCCGGCATAGATACGATGAGGATTGCTCAGATCGACATCTATGGCTGTAATACGTCCGCTCATGCCGGCAGGACCTATATTGCGGAATTTCATTGCTTTAAAGTCCTCCGGTTTGAATTGTCCGAATGAGGCAATAGAATTTACCAATAATAGCAAAAGGGTTATATATTTTGACATGGAAAGTATTAATTGTTTTGATAAAGTGATGCAAAGTAAAATAAATGGTCAAAAATACCAAATAATCAAGTTAGAAAGTCAGAAAGTTAGAAAGTTAGAAAGTTAGTAGTGAAATCGGCTGTTAGCCTGCATTATTGTGATTTAGCGAGGCGGAAAAGAAAAACCATCCGGCTACGATTTTTTTATTTGTCCAGTAATCTTCTGTGATAATTTATTTGTCCAAGGTGATAATTCAAATGAGACAAAAGATGTACTAAAGTAAATAACATCCCGGTAGGTTTGTCAAAAATTACTATTGGAAAATCACTTTCCATCTCCATCTCCGTAATGTTGCTCAAACAAAGTTCTACCATAATTTTAGTCTCTTCCACTCTACTGATCAGTTCTTTTTTTGGAATATCTTTCAGTAAAAATTCCAGGTCCCGCTGTCTGATATAATTTGTTTTTGCCAGGCCAACACCGATGTAGGCATTGAGATTTCCGATCAGGTGCAAACTAAGATTTCCGGCCGAATTGGAGATTCGTGGTTCAACATGCCAGATATTCTTCTCATGCTGATAGCTTTCAATCTCATTTTTCAATAGGTTTAGATCTCTGTTGAAAAATATTTTTAAAATATCTGTGGTCATTGGCTCAGGTATTCGTTTTATACTTCCATGATTCCTTCGAACATGATTTGAGCCTGACTCCTGATGATCATTTTGTTGTCATCTAACAGTTCCACCGCCATATATCCGCTTCTTTCAGAACACTGGAATGAATTCATTTTTGTTTTATCCAATTTCTGACCCCAGTATCTGGCCAGAAAAGTATGAGTCCCTCCTGTGACCGGGTCTTCATTGGTACCACTCCATGGCCAAAAATACCTGGACTCAAAGTCATAATTTTCTTTATCCGAAGGAGCAGTGACAAGCACACCATTGATAGTGTGATGGGATGCAGATAATGCTTCAAAATCA
>JACMLK010000411.1 GCA_014379665.1 Saprospiraceae bacterium
TAAAAGACTTATATAACATCCTTTTTCATATAGAAAAAATAAAAATATTTTGTTTGGAACCCAGACTATATCCAGATGATAAATTTATACCTTTATGCCAGGACATTTACACACATATTATGAACTCAATTTAACGCTTGAAATCTGTATTTAATCAATTGATCCACAAAATCCTGTTACCAAGGGGCAGGACATATGATAGTGACAAAACGCTGGAAGCAGGTTGGGAAAAGGTAACTTTGGAAGGAGAAAATAAAAAAAAGATCTCTGTTTTGTTTCAAAAACCGGACAAAAAGACTATCAAGGGTGTGGTCTTGCTATCCCACCCCTATGTATCTGACGCCAAACAATTCTTTTTGAAATCCGGACATGCCGAAATGTATTTAAAAAATGGATTCATGGTTATAATACCTGATTTCAATGGTTTTGGTGAAAGTCCTTTCCAAAATTTCGATTACACCACAGATTTGGTTACAGTCGGTAATTTCTTTACAAGAACGTATCATGATATTCCATTTTTTGGTCATGGTATTTCATTCGGTGCATCAAATCTGATCAATTACTGTACAACTTCCAATCATATTTTGGATAAAATTATTGTAGAGAACTGTCTTGATTCAAATCTGAGTTACTATAAAAACAGAAACCAACGCCTGTTTTTTATCATGAAAGGTCTGATGAAGATATTTCCATCTTTAAATAAACATCATGACTATACCAAAAGTATTTCTCAGTTAAAACATACGAGGGACATACTCTTCATTTATAATCTTGAAGATACACTCACTACGATACACATGGGCAAACAAATTATGACAAACTGCGTATTACCTTGTCATATGGAGATTTTCAAAGGAAAGCATCTTGAAGCATATGTAAACGAACCGGTCAGATACCGGGAAATTATCGTCGCTTTTTTATCAGGGTTAACAAAATGAATATCTTAGCAAAAGCAAATCTCCATTCCATATTTGATTTATTCAATAGGTTTCTGACCTGTGTGCAATTCCTTAAAAAAAAATGTTCTAAAAGATTAATAATAGTATCTAATACTTATATTTGTGCATATCTAAAACATTAAAACATTAAATCATGGAACTTAACTTTTTTTTAATCTTTGCTACGGGCCTGGTGCCTTTGGTGGTAGGCGCTTTATGGTATGGTCCTTTATTTAACAAAGCCTGGATGAAGGAGGCAGAAATGACCGACGAAAAAATCAGTGGTGCAAATATGGGCAAAATTTATGGTTTGGCATTATTGTTCAGTATGTTCCTGGCGATAGGGCTTACTCCTATTGTTATTCACCAATTGGGTGTGTTTTCTGTATTACAGGTTCCAGGATTTGATGAACCAGGAAGCGAACTCAATGCCTATTTTACTGACTTTCTGACAAAATACGGCACAAATTTCAGAACATTCAAACATGGTGCATTACATGGGTTCTTAACGGGAATATTTATTTTCCTACCCATATTGGGAACCAATGCATTATTTGAAAGAAAAAGCTGGAAGTATATTTTTATAAATGTAGGTTATTGGTCACTTTCAGCTTTGATCATGGGCGGTATCATCAGTGCCTGGGCATAATATTCCACGGGTTAAAACCCATAGCAATTCATAGTTTAGGAGAAAATCCGGAATCTGAATTATTTATCAGGAATTTCGAATGCCGGAATTCCTGATTTTATTTTTAGTATATGAAGCGATTTCGCTTGAATAAATTCCTATTGCTATTCCGGGGTTATACCTTTGCTTTATGAAGCATGCAGATATCATCATCATAGGCGGAGGTGCAGCAGGTTTTTTTGCTGCTATTACTGCGGCAAGTGTAAAGCCTGATCTTTCAATCATCATTCTGGAGCAATCGAAAGAAGTACTCCAAAAAGTAAGAATTTCGGGAGGCGGCAGATGCAATGCTACACATGCATGTTTTGACCCTAAGGAATTAATAAATTTTTACCCGCGAGGAGCCAAAGAATTACTTGGACCATTTTATAGTTTTGGCCCTTCTCAGACCATAGAATGGTTTAAAAACCATGGTGTATCCTTAAAGACTGAGACAGATGGGAGAATGTTTCCTGTTACAGACAGTTCAGAGACCATCCTTAACTGTTTTTCGGATCTGACAAAAAAAATGGGAATCAAAGTCTTCACTAATGTAAAAGTAAAAAATTATCACTACAAACAAAGCGCTGAACTAAAATTTGAAATCATTACTGATTCGGAAAACTATACATGTAACCAAATGATGTTAGCTACAGGATCAAGTCCGTTTATATGGAATTTGCTTAAAACACAAGGTTATCATGTCATTGAGCCTGTTCCTTCTTTATTTACCTTCAATCTTCCTAAACATCCAATTTGCAATCTTATGGGCTTGTCAGTTCCAAAAGCCAAAGTCTATATCAAGGATACTAAAATATCTTCTGATGGCCCTCTTCTTATCACACACTGGGGTCTAAGTGGTCCTGCAGTACTAAAAGCTTCTGCCTGGGGTGCCGGAGTATTAGCAGAAAGAAAATATGAATTTGATATACTTGTAGATTGGGTACCGGATATTAATGTGCCGGCTATTAATCAATTAAGGGAAGAGATGGCTAAGAAAAAAGTAGTATCCAATCCTCTTTTCAGTATTCCTTCAAGACTTTGGCAATTTATAACCAATAACATCATCACAGATAGAGAAAAAAACTGGGCTTCCCTCTCAAAGATGGAAATGACTGACATGATTAATCAACTGAAATCATCGTCATTTTCAGTCAAAGGAAAGACAACATTCAAAGAAGAATTTGTCACTGCAGGTGGAGTCTCGCTTGAACAGATCAACTTTAGATCCTTTCAGAGTAAACTTCAACCAGGCTTGTTTTTGGCTGGAGAGGTGCTTAATATCGATGCACTAACCGGTGGATTTAATTTTCAGGCTGCATGGACGGGTGGTTATCTGGCTGGAACGGAGATGGGTAAAAAGCAGGAATAGGATAAAATTTTTATCCATTCCAAAAATAAGAGTATGTTTAAAATTCCATCATTTGTCTGCAAGCGGCAATTTTTATTTTATCCTGCGTTATATTTTTTCGTCGTAGCTTCCGGCTAAGACTGCA
>JACMLK010000412.1 GCA_014379665.1 Saprospiraceae bacterium
AAGGAGGTATAAATGTAATGTTTACTGCAAACCCAACTTCAGGTACTGCACCGTTAGATGTTGCTTTTACTGATCATTCAATAGGGAATTACAATGCTTCAAAATTTATTATAGACGATGAACATGAAGGCTTTAAAGTCATACTTGATCCGGATACGCAAGGTGTGCGAACACTGGATAGTGTAGCAAACATAACAATTGATGGTGATATTGATTTTAAAGTCACTTATAATCCTATTTCAGGGCTTCAGGTATACACTAATAAAGTCTATTTGAGTGCAGAAAATGCTTCTTCGGGTATAGATGTAAATTTAAACCCAGGTAGTATTTATTTTAACACCACGACATTTATTGTGGAAGAAGAATAGATCGCTTTTAGGCGGAAAGAAGTTTGTTCCATGGGCCTCGGTCCATGGAACATTTTGTTAGATGATTTATTTATTTTTTAATTTATAATTATCAATTCTTCCACATTCTCCAGTAGCCATGGTTTCGAAACCACCCCTATGGCGGCATTAATTTCCACCCGCAGTTTATTGAGTTTTTCTTTATCCTTATGGGTAAGCGTCATTTACTAACTTGGTAAATTTGATCAAATTAAGATATTTTTTCCTTTCTGGCAATAGTTTAGTGGCTTTTGCGCCGGATATTTATTTTTAGGGCCTGTACCAATTTTCGGTCGAGAATGCGTATAAAGTCAAATATTTTATTGAAAACTCGGCGGCAGCTACTGTTACTTCCCATACAGATGTAACGCCATTTTTATTTCCGAAAACTCTTGGTTTGCCTTTTGTTTTAGCCCATCTGCCATTGCCATCCATAATAATAGCTATATGTACAGGTAGATTATCCGGACTTATTTTATCTTTAAATGCTGACATGATAGGTTGAAAATCTCCAAAAGGGGTGAATAAAGAAAAGCTGTAATCTTAAATTTTGATCTTTATATATTGACCGGGAGATATAAAAATATGGAGAATTGGAAGAGAATTTGGGAATGCCAGAAAATGTGGTGAGAGATTTACAAATGTGAAGAGGATTCACATTATAATCGTAAACTTATGAAATACGACTTCAATAAAATATTAAATCAGAAAAGCATGCTTGGGGTTATGCGAAATTCTAAGGTTTAATTTTAACATAAATTATTCTCTTTCAAAAGAAAGTGATAGCCTGGTTAAACTCAAAAAGTTAAAAAACGAGGGCTCTCTCTGCAATTGTTTCCGACAATTAAAGAGCCCTCGTATGCACCTAAAATTTTGAGAATAATTATTGTGCTATCTAAAGTACTTTTACTAAAGAAAAGTATGGAGGTAATTCTATTCTAATATTGAATCAAATCTCTCCCCCATACGCACCCGTTGTTGAGAATAAATTATATTTTGAATCAGGATTTAAAATCCTTCGTCTTCGTCATCAACTATACCTAAAGCTAATAAGATGATTATTATCCAGTTCATTTTTAATGTTTTTATGTATTCTAATTAAATTCTAAGACAAAAATAGAGCCAATTTTGATGGAATACTTTAACAGAACACTGGCTATTGATGTGCTTATAAAAACATTAAACCGAACGAAAAAAAATCATAAAATACTATAATACAGTATGTTATCACTTATGATAACGTACTAATTCAACCAAAACTTCATTTTTATATGTACTCTTTTAATCTACATTTGCAGTTAAAGAGTATCTTATAAAGATGAAACCACTCCATAAAGTGGTAAAAGAGATTTCTCGTGACAAAGATATTATGAATTTAATTTTGTGTCATTAACCAAATTGCGTTAAAAAATTTATGTAGATTTTGTTATATTTGTACGTTTAAAATTCATATTATTTTGTTTGTCAGTATTTTATAATTTGTAAAATTTTGATTATGGAAACATTAATCTCACTATTAACCGCAAAAAAAAATCAAGTTAAAGGGAACAACAACGGTTCGGAGTTATCAAAGCTTACTTTTTTTGAAAACCTCCTGATTGAAAATCCAAATCTGACAGATGAGGAAGCCTGCCAAAAAATTTATGGATTAAAAAACAAAACAAATACATACAAATCGCTGAAATACCGATTGGAAGAAAAAATAATGGATGAAGTTTTTTCCGGGGCGTCAGCAGAATTTAACCTTAAAAGTCGTGTAAATGCAAAACTTGTGGTCAGTAAGTTTTATACCATAGCCTTGGTATTGTTAAAAAGTGGCCAGAGGAAATCTTCAGTAAATTTACTGGAGAAAGGATTAAAGATTGCCATAAAAAATTCCTATACCGATTTTATCCTGATTCTATTAAAGCCGCTTATAAGCCATTTCAGTTTTGTGGACCCGAACGAGAAAAAAATGAAAGAATATATAAAACTGAATGAGTATTATGCAGAAATTTATACAGCAGAAGATTTTGTGAAGTTATGTAATGCGCACATCTCTCATATGTATGTCATGAATAAAGGAGCTTTTAATCAGGCTCAGTTAAAAGATATAGAACTTAAGGTCAAACGGATGAATGAAATTAAAGATAAACACCAATCCAATACCATTTATACCCATACATATGACCTTACTTTTTTTTACTATTCATTGATAAACCAACACCAAAAATGTCTTGAAATTGCAAAGGAATCATTGGAGATAAATCTTTCTGCATCCAACAATGATATTTTTGGTATTTATCAGAGTAAAAGAAATCTCGCGGTTTCCCATTTTCAGTTGGGGCAATATGATGAAGCAAATAAATGGTTTACAGATATTCTTACTATGGCAGCTCCGGGAACCAGAAACTGGATATTTTCAGCGGGGTTATATTTTTTAAGTCTGATAGGATGCAGAGATTACCAAAATCTGTTTAAACTGACTATGAGTGTATTACATAACAAAAATCTAACTAAGTTTCCCATCTATGAAGAACAATGGAAAATAAGAGAAGCCTATCTGCACTTTCTGATAAGGCTTGGTAAAATGAATCTGACCAGTGAAGAGAATAGCAAAATGAAACCTTTTATTCTTTCAAAATTTCTTAACAGTCTGCCATTTTATTCAAAGGATAAAACGGGACAGAATATTACCATTATCATCATACAAATCCTTTTTTTGATCCTGGACAGGAAATACAATCAGGTCATAGACAGAATTGATGCACTCACTCAGTATACTTACAGATATATCAGAAAAGATGAATCTTTCAGGTCAAATTGTTTTATCAAAATGTTGCTTTTAGCTATTAAGGCAGATTTTCATCCTGTGCGCACACAGACATACACCGCTGAATTACACAAAAAGTTACTTAATTCACATTTAGTAACTGACGAAAAGAGTACACAGGTTGAGATTATCCCTTATGACTTTTTATGGGAACTCTTAGTAGAGATCTTGTATAAAAACAAATAAAATTATTGTTTCTGACATTTTATGTTTTTTTTGCTATAATTTCTTTTTTTAATACATTTGTGGCATCTAACAAAATTTAGAACAGCATGAAATTTTTTGTTGCCTTTCTGGCATCCTGGTGTATCATTTCACAGGCTCCGCTCAATGCACAGCAGTGGACCATCATTACAGAAGACAATATCTCTCCTACAGGAGTGAAAGATCTCCAACCGGATAAATTCAGCCTTTATACGATGGATGATAAGCGGATGAAGACATTACTCTGGTCGGCACCCGATGAATCGTCATTGGATGCCAGTCAATCGGATATTATTATTCAGGTAGCCAAGCCCGATCAAACCATAGAAGCATTCAGCATAGTAAGATATCATATGATGGAACCGGAATTAGAATTAAAATTTCCGGACATCAGAACATTTTACGGCGTTTCTGTGGTCAATCCTTACAACTCAATCCGAATTGATTACACCAATCATGGATTCAGGGCTGTAATTTCATCATATGAAAGTAAAATATTTATTGATCATTTTCAACGAAATGACAGGAATACCAAAATAGT
This sequence comes from Saprospiraceae bacterium, assembly GCA_014379665.1. GTDB lineage: Bacteria > Bacteroidota > Bacteroidia > Chitinophagales > Saprospiraceae > OLB9. Next base: position 3,944 of record JACMLK010000412.1, read on the forward strand.
ATATTACAAAAGTGATTATAAAAAGCATGCTGAATGGAATTGCTCAGTGGTATCTGATAGTAAGTCTGAGCACGACACGAATAATACTCACCATGACGGCTCACGAATCGGAGATTGCCAGTTGAGAAGCTATCGACTGGCGCAGGCGGCAACTGCAGAGTACAGTGCATTTCACGGAGGTACACCTTTATCAGTCATGAGTGCTGTGACTACTGCCATCAACAGAATAAATCAGGTGTATGAAGCAGAAGTGGCAGTACGTCTAATTCTGGTGGCCAACACAGATCAGCTTTTTTATTATAATGCCTCCACTGACCCTTACACCAACAATGACGGAGGTGCGATGTTGGGTGAAAATATCACAACATGCAATAGTGTGATAGGAAGTGGCAATTATGATATCGGGCATGTATTTAGTACCAATGGAGGAGGAGTTGCCTATTTAGGTGCAGTTTGCGGATCAAATAAAGCAGGGGGTGTTACTGGTACCAATACACCTATTGGAGACCCTTTTACGATAGACTATGTGGCCCACGAAATGGGTCATCAGTTCGGAGGAAACCATACCCAATACAATAATTGTAATAGATCAGCAAATTCTGCAATGGAGCCGGGAAGTGCATCAACAATAATGGGCTATGCAGGTATTTGCAGCCCGGACGTACAAAGCAACAGTGATGCTTATTTTCATGCAAGAAGTCTTCAGGAAATTAAAACTTTTATAAATACCGGAAGTAGTTGTGAACAAATTATTGGTTCATTTGTCAATTCTGCACCCATAGTCACCTCACAGTCTAACCGGAGTATCCCGGTTTCAACACCTTTTATTTTAACGTTGGGAGCTTCTGATCCAGAGGGTCACCCAATTACTTACGCATGGGAACAAATGAATGCATACACATCACCAGCGCAAACAATGCCTCCAGCATCTTCAAATTCCACCGGCCCTGTTTTTCGAAGTATTACTTCTACGTCTTCACCTTCCAGATACTTCCCTCCACTATCAAATGTAATCAATAATACAACTAATACCTGGCAGGTATTGCCTTCAGTCAACAGGTCTATGAGTTTCAGGGGAGTGGCCCGGGATTTTACCGGGGTGGCAGGGTGCAACAGTGAGATCAATATCACCGTTTCGACGGTGAATGCTTCTTCCGGTGCTTTTTCTATTACCTCATTCAATAATTTAGCCACCTGGAATGAAGGAGATACCAAGAATATTACCTGGAATGTAGCAAATACGAATGTTGCACCGGTCAATGCTCCCAATATAGATATCCTTTTATCCTATGATGGTGGTAATACCTATCCGATTACTTTGGTTGCAGGTGTACCTAATGATGGATCCCAGGATATTACTGTTCCGTCAGGTACAACCACTCAGGCAAGATTTATGGTGCGCGGCTCCAACCATATTTTTTATGATATCAACAATGCCAACTTAATTATTGCAATTGGTGGTCCGAATTTTTCTATCAGTAATACTCCTCCATCCGTCACTATTTGTCAGGGACAGTCTGCGTTAATGACAGTTACAGTCACAAGTATACTGGGATTTTCCAATCCGGTGACATTTTCCTTGGCGGGATTGCCTTCAGGCATTTCCGGTTCATTCAGCGTTAATCCTGTATCACCCGGAGGGAGTACAGTTCTTACGTTGACTAATACAAATGCAGCCATTGGTAATTTTTCGTTCAATATACAGGGAGTGAGTGGTGTGATCACAAAATCAGCATCAGGTCAGATCAGTTCATTAGCAGTAGTAAATACTGTATCATCATTAATTTTGCCTGATGACGGAGCTGTCAACATGATTCTAACTCCTGATTTTAAATGGGGATCAGTAACAAATGCTGATTCTTATACACTTCAGATTTCGCGTGATATTACTTTTAATGATATTGAATTGAGTATTAATTCAACTTCAACCTTTTATCAATTATTAACAAGTCTTACCGGATTATCCAATTATTACTGGAGAGTCAGAGGCCTAAATAATTGTAGTAATGGCCCGTGGTCAGTAGTCAGATCTCTGGAAACAGTGCCTTGTTTTACTTATTCAGCCGCAGATCTTCCAATCACTATTTCTGATTCTGAAACTCCAACCATAAATTCTTACCTTCCTTTGACAGACAAAGGTAACATTACTGATCTGGATGTATTGAATCTTACAGGACTTCATACTTATGTGAATGATTTAAGGTTCACTTTATTTTCACCTTCAGGAAATAACGTTATTGTATGGAACACACCATGTCCGGGCGATTTTGATAATTTCAATATCAATTTTGATCAGGCTGCGTCAAACTCCAACTGGCCTTGTCCACCGATTGATGGAGGAAGTTATATCCCTTCCAATTCATTAAATGCATTCAACAATCTTCAAATGAAAGGCCAATGGCGACTTCAGGTACAGGATTTAGCTGATGTAGATGGAGGTAGTCTGTCTACCTGGAAAATCAAGACATGTGTCAATAATTTTTGTCGGTTGAAGGTAGATAATACATACCCATCTGGTGCCGGTAGCCTCTTTGCTGCTGTAAATTGTGCTGTTGATGGTGATACCATAAGATTTATCCCTACTTTAATGAACGATACGATATTTCTGGGTACTCAAAATCTTGTGAATAACAAAAACTTAGTGATCGAGGGAGATATTTCTAAAAATATTCATATTATTTCCACCAGCCCAAATCCCGTTTTTGTAAACAATGTACCATCTGGAAATCAGGAACTGAAAATAAAGGGGCTCCACATCCATTCATCCAATGCAGGTATAGGAGCTATAAATAATTTAGGTAAACTGACTTTGGAAGATGTAATTACGTATAAATGGCAGGGTTCTTCTACAGCCACTATTAATAGTCAAACAGGCGCTACGACCACATTTATTGGGAACTGTAAAATATTGAATAATTAGTAATTGGAGTCAATTACAAATATTATTCACATTGGCCTGAGCAGGAAGATAACCCAGTTTTGCTGATTCCTTGATATCTTTACATGCATTTTTGATATCCAGCAGCTTGGTATATGCATTAGCTCTGTTAAAGTATGCTTCTGCAAAATCTGATTTGTATCTGATGGCTTCGGAAAAGTCTTTAAGTGATGTATCATATTCCTTGAGTTCAAGGTAACATGTGCCTCTATGCATATAGAGTTCGGCATTCTGCGGATCTTTGTTTATAAGTCTGGAATAATCTTTTGCCGCTTCTTCAAATTTTCCCAATTTATAGGAAGTAATGGCTTTATTACGAAGTGCGTTATCATGATCCGGGTTTATTTGGATACATATTGAAAAGTCAAGGAATGCCCCGTTAAAATCTTCCATCATTAATTTGGCAAAACCTCTGTTGTGGTATAAATCTGCATCTGATGGATTTTTTTTAAGTGCATTGGTGATCTCAGCTATTGCCTCATTCCATTTTTCCAGTTTAAGATAAATTTTGGATTTTTCAGCCGAAGAATTAGATTGGTTTGGATTTATATCTGAAGCGGCATTCATATCTGCCAGGGCACCCTGGAAATCTTCCATTTTGGCTTTGCAAATTCCTCTGTTGAGATACACGGCATAATGTTGCTCACCTTCTGTAATAGCCTTAGTAAAGTCATTAATCGCCATATCAAATTTGCCGGTTTTCATATAGGCTGTTCCTCTGTGCACGTATGCTTTCGACAGCGACCTGTCTTTGTCCAAAGCATCAGTAAGGGTCAATATACAATTTGAATAATCATTCATCAAAAGGTAAGTATACCCTTTGAACAGATATGCTTTTGTAAAGGCAGGGTCCAGTTTAATAGTCTTATTAAAATCTTCCAGGGCACCTTTAAAGTCTTTCTGGTTGATTCTGCAATTTCCCCGATTATAATATGCTTTAGTAAATGTCGGATCCTTCTCAATACATCGGGTGTATGTAGCCAATGCCATTTCATAATTTTTTGCATTGAAATACTCAATTCCTTTATTGTACAAATCAATTGCAGTACTTAACTCCTGAGCAGAGGAAAGTGATGATTGTACCATGATGAAGAAAAAGAGAAAAAATTTATTTGGCATTTTAAAAGAATTATAATATCTCTTTAGTCAAAAATAATATCTGATAAAGCCAAATTGACACCTGCTTAAAATATAGTCAGTTTCTAATAATTGCCAAAATAACCAAATTAA
>JACMLK010000413.1 GCA_014379665.1 Saprospiraceae bacterium
ACTTCAACATCATTTCTGCCCCACAGGTAATCATTGAAAGCCTGTATGGCAATTGCATTTTTACCCTTGATTTCTTTCTCTAATACCTGACCGTGGAAGAGCACATTATCCGCTAAAATAAAGCCGTTTGTCCGGACTTTGGGAAAAACAAGGTTAAAATAATTGATATAGTTCTCCTTGTCCGCATCGATAAAAACCAAATCCCATGTTTCTTTGATTTCATCGATGATATCTAACGCGTCGCCGATATGTAAAATTATTTGATCCTTAAAAAAAGATCTGTCAAAATAGGATTTTGCGGTTGACCCGTCATCTTCTCTTAATTCAATGGTATGTAAAAAGCCTTTTTTGTCCAATCCTTTTGCCAGGCAGATTGCGCTATAACCTGTAAATGTGCCTATTTCAAGAATGCGATGTGGACGAATCATACAACTCACCATTTCAAGCATCTTTCCCTGTAGATGACCACTCAGCATGATGGACCTTGAATGATGTTGATTGGTAAAATCAGAAATTTCCTTCAGAAGGGGATCTTCCGGAGAAGTATACTTCTCTACGTATAGCTGTACGCTTGCATCAACGATCTCCATCTTTCAAAATAGTTTTTACATCCTCAGGCAGGGGTTGAGGTTTTGAAATAAGATATAAACCAATGAATGTGACAATGCCATTATATATCAGCAGTTCTGTTCCTATTTTAAATTTACCGAATAAAGAATTGGAAAGTGATTTTACGCCATCCACCCATTCACCTTTCAACGCAAGTTGTTTTTGCCACCATTCGATATTATTTACAAAGTCAATCCCCAGAATGATAATAGGAGCCAATAAACACACATAAAGTGCAAGCCTGTCATTGATCTTTCTTTTAGTCAACATACCAAAGGCAAATAAACCAAGCAAAGGTCCGTAAGTAAATCCTGCCACTTTCAATATGATATCGATAATGGATTTATTGTCCATTTGTTTGAACAACATGACCATGATAAAAAATACTACAGCGAAAGTGAAGTGAACTGTCAAACGTGTTTTCTTTTTTTGTTTTTCTGTCAGGTCGTCTCTTCTTTTAAGTCCAAGGATGTCAATACAAAAAGAAGATGTGAGGGCCGTCAATGCACCGTCAGCACTGGGAAATAATGCTGATATCAACCCTATAACGAATATGATGGATATAGCGGCCGGCATAAATCCGTTCAATGCAATGGTTGGAAATAAGTCATCCCCTGGTACCACTACATTATTTGCTTTTGCATAGAGGAATAAAATCCCACCTAACAAAAGGAAAAGGAAATTGACCACTACCATGATCACACTAAATGTCATCATGTTTTTCTGTGAATCACCCAGTCTTCGCACACTGATATTCTTTTGCATCATCTCCTGGTCCAGACCTGTCATTCCAATAGTAATAAACATGCCTCCCAATATGCTTTTCACAAAAAATCCTGAAGAATTTACATCTGTATTAAAAATTTTTGTCAGGTCATTCTTTCCCAATTCAGCTAGCGTAGAACCTACCGAATGACCCATATTACTCATGATATAAAAAATGCAGATTACCAGACCCAAAAGCATGAAAGTGGTTTGCAAAGTATCGGTATACACGATCGTTTTTACACCGCCTTCGAAAGTGTAAAGCAGGATCATCAGAAGTATAATAAATGTGGCAATAGCAAATCCAACAAAATTTGCAGCTCCTGCATCTATACTGAAAGTTTGCATTAACCAGGACTGCATCAGGTCATTTAAAATAAAGATCTGTAATACATTGATCACAAGAAAAAGCCTGGCAGTAGCACCGAGGGTTCTTGAAATGATAAAAAATAAAGCACC
>JACMLK010000052.1 GCA_014379665.1 Saprospiraceae bacterium
ACCCGGTGATGTGGGTGAAATAGAATCAGGAGAGAATCTGAATATCATAAGAGATGCCGTAGTGTATTACCGTGCATCAGACCATTGGAATTTTGGGTTTGGCCAGACTAAACTGCCGGGAAACAGACAAAGAGTCAATTCAAGTGGTGGTTTACAATTATCGGATAGATCCATCACCAATTCCAGATTCAATATAGACCGGGACTTTGGTTTTTTTGTCAATTTTATAAATGAAGAGCCACATGATTTTTCATGGAATATAAAATCAGCCATATCAACCGGCGATGGAAGAAACTTTACGAAATCACCGGATAACGGATTGGCTTATACTTCCAAGTTGGAGCTCTTACCTTTGGGTCGGTTTCATAAAGACGGGGTTTATTTTGAAGGAGATTTTTTCCGAGAAAAGTCTCCAAAATTAATGCTTTCCGTCGCATATCATTTCAACCATAATGCAAAAAGACAAGCCGGGGTACTTGGTTCTGAACTTTATGAAACCAGAAATTTACGTTCTATTCTGGCAGATGTTATGTTAAAATATCAGGGATTCTGTATTATGGCAAGTTTCATGAACAGAAATACCGGTAATCCATTAACAACATCTCCCGAAACAGGAGATGTCCGGTCAATTTATGTAGGACATGGAATGGATTTTCAGTCAAGTTATTTATTCCTGAATCATTTTGAAATAGTCGGTAGATATTCTGCTTTGAAACCAAATGATGCTGTTTCAGACCTTAATCCTATCCAAAAGCAATATACGATCGGCATCAATAAGTATATATGGGAGCACGCTTTTAAGGTACAATTAGAAGCCAATCTGGACCGCTTATATTTTAATGATGTAGATGAAATTCGAAATATTTTCCTTCGGTTTCAGATTGAAATGGGTATATAGTTAATGCTTTGACAGGAAAATTCGTCATTCAAAATTCGTCATTCAAAATTCATCATTCGTAATTCCGCATTCCGCATTCCGCATTCGTCATTCATCCTTCGTAATTCGTAATTCGTAATTCGTCATGTCACTTTGGAGGCGCAAGAAGCCTGTAGTAATTGACCGCATAACCACCCCATATACCCAGACCACCTTTGATATTTGTTGCAATTCTTGTATAGGAAGAAAAGGGTCCTCCACTATTCGCACTGAAGTCTCTGGTATTCCAAAAATCAAAATGGGCTTTATCTAAGGTACACCATTTTATTACCACACTATCTCCACGAACAAACAAACCAAAAGTCTCCGGGTCAAAGTCTCCCCCTCTTCTTTCAGCTTTTTGCAAAGGAAACTCAAATTCTTTACCATCAAAAATGGCATCATCAGTGACAGACCCGAATGGAGGTATAAGCTGTTGCCCTTGTGTAGCTGTGAGGTATCGGTAATAGTTGGCGATATTGGCCGGGTCATTTATTTTAACACTAAGTTCCACAAGAGTATCACTCGGACTTCCCGGTGGATCACCCCATTTGAAATCATATAAGCCCACATTCTGAGGTATGGTAGTATGGGCTGTCAGCGTTTTTCCATCTGACACTACGGTTAAGTCATACCTCCTCCCATATTCTTTAGTGATCTGTCCGAAAAGATCAGCATAAACACAAATATCGACTGCATTGGAATCAGGATCAAATCCAAGGACTTCATATACCTGTTCTTTAAGTTCTTCAGGAATGTCATTCAGACAAATTTCGTTAAGCGCCACCGTTTTGTCGCCGTCAAATACTGTTACGGTGGCATCCCTGATAAAGAGTTCAGTAAACTTATCCGGCTCAATAGTACTGATAAATGGAATACTTTTGGTCAGTAAGACAAATGTAGGATTGCTACCCTCTCCCACTTCTACATATCCTTCCACCACTATTTCCTGTTGTGAAATGCTTGTATCGGGAACATATGATTCTTCACATGAAGTAAGTAAAAGTACAAATACTGAAAGTATTATGAGGTTGAAAATTATTTTCATTGGGATTATTTTTGATTCCATTTGAAATTATACGTGATACTTGGTATAAGTGGGAAAATAGTTATTTTAGTACCGGTGATCGTATTAGTCCCGGTCTGAAAATCGGTTTCTGTATCAAAGTTGACGAAAAACGGATTCTTTCTGTTATAAGAATTATACACAGAAAAGGTCCAGCTACCTTTAAATCTTTTTTTCGAATCCGGATTGGGAGTGTAGGTAGCTGAAAGATCAAGCCGATGATAGTCGTCCAGCCGCGCACTGTTGCGGGGTCCGTAAAAAAGATTAACGGATTGTTCCACAAAGAAAAATCCCCTTACAGGTGTAAACAACTTTCCGGTTCCGTATATGAATATTGCCCCCAAATCCCATTTTTTAGATGGCTTGTAATTTACAACCACAGATAGATCGTGTGGTCTGTCATAGACAGCCGGGTACCACCGTGCCTCTTCTATATCTTCGAAAGATCGCTCCGATCTTGATAAGGTGTAGCCAATCCAGCCGTTGAGTTTACCTTTGGCCTTTTTCAGAAAAAACTCTGCGCCATAAGCTCTGCCCTTTCCAAAAACAAAGGCATCCTCCACTTCTTTGCTGATATCATTTACATAATTATCCGCATAATCTATCTGGTTTTTAAGATCTTTGTAATACACTTCTATTGATGTTTCATAGGTGTCATTGGAAAAGTTTTTGAAGAATCCCAGTGCATATTGTATTCCCCGCTGAGGTTTCACTATTTCGGTACTGGGCACCCACACATCAGCTGGTAGTGTACTTGAAGAATTGCTTACGAGGTGCAGATATTGAGTAGTCACCGCCACCCCGGATTTTATACTGAAATTATCAGAAACTTTGTAATTCAGACTTAGTCGCGGTTCAACGCCTGTATAGGTTTTTGCAGGTTCGAAAGTGCCAAATTCCTCTCCGGTTATTTTTGACGTATAAGGCCCAACCTGTTGAAAAATACTAAAACGCAATCCTGTATTAATGGCCCAGGAATCACTTAACTTCATATCATCCAGAAAGTAAATAGCCCCTTCGTTGGCATACTTGGGTTTAAAATTAGTGTTAAAATTAACTTCTCCATTGGTGGCACTTGCTGTATTTGGCGTAAGGGTATGATAGGTGTAATTCAGTCCATATTTAAAAGTATGTACCGTATTTGGATAATTTTCTATATCCACCTTTAGATTCCAGTCCTTAACTCCCGAATATAGCTTAAAAACAAATTCATCCTGTCCGCCGCTAAACTGAAAACGGTAATCATTATAGACCGCTGATACGTTCATAAACATTTTTTCGCTGAACAGGTGATTCCATCTCAAAGTTGCCGTCTTGTTTCCGTATGGAAGATCAAAGGCAAAATCGCGTCCCGGCTGTCTGAATTTCAGCACATCATTGCCAAAATAGCCACTGAAAAAGACCCTGTTTTTGTTAGAAAAAGTGTAGTTCCATTTAGTATTCAAGTCATAAAAATAGTAATTGGTTCCTTCAAAATTAGAACCTTTTAGTGCCGGTTGTGCAAGATCAAGGATATAGGTTCTTCTGCCGGATACG
>JACMLK010000414.1 GCA_014379665.1 Saprospiraceae bacterium
ATAATATGTATATTTGCTCCGGAATATATGCTACATTATATGCTCATCCTTCACAAAACAGTTCAATTAGTTCCACCAGTTGTTTTTTTTAATAAAAAAAAGATCATAAACAAATTACATAAATATACAATGTGTATATTTGCGTATAATTGCAATTTATATATTAAGAGTTTATTGCATTTACATATTTAGGATTGACCAATTTATTAAACTTAATTAAATTTCAGATCATGAAATTATCTTTTTCCCCGTTCCTTTTTGCCTCACTCTTTTTTTGCTTGATTGACCATGCAAAGGGTGCAGAAACAATTCATCCCGGCTGTATTTTTCCATGTAATCAATTGGAAGAGTATTCACCTCTCACAGGTCGTATCCTAAAAATACGTGTTTATCTGGAAGGCGCATTGATGAATTCACCGGCAGAATTTTCAAATGATGGCAGAAGACTGATGAGAGATGATCTGAGAATTAGTCCGTTTGATGGACAAAACTATATCCCGGTGAATGATCCTTATCAAACAACCGTTAAATTTGTGGATTTGTCTGTCAGTAACGAACATGTTGGCTTAGGCTCATCCCCTGAATTATCTACCATTGCTGACTCTGCGGGTGTATTTGGATTGACTGGAGCTAATGCTATCGTTGATTGGGTCTTTGTGGAAATAAGGTCATCAGCCGATAACAAAGAAGTGATTGCTACAAGATCAGGTCTGCTGCAAAGAGATGGCGATATAGTAGATGTAGATGGTGTCAGTGATCTTAATTTTCCGGATTTGAATGCAGAAAGTTTCTTTGTAGTAGTGAGACACCGCAATCATCTTGGAGCCATGACCCAGCTTGTTACCGGAAATGATTTAATTGATTTTACCAGTTCGCAAACTCCTGTTTTTGATTTTGGAACTTCTCTAAATCCGATTTATGACTATTCAGGTACTGCCATGAATGGCGGGTATTTTAATGTACGTGCGCTTTGGGCCGGAGATTTTAATGCTGATTTGGTGATCAGATGTGATCCTCCTGGTGATGACCATAATATTCTGATTATTGAAAATGCAAAATATTCTGAACAAAATATGTTCTATAATGGGGTTATCGGATATTTTCAGGGAGATTATGATTTGAACAGCAAGGTTAAATATGACAATCCGAATGATGATAAAAATCTGTTGTTTTCCCAATTAAAACTTTATTCTTTGAACACCGAACTGCTGTCTAATTTTTATTATTTTACAGAACAGGTCCCACGTAGAAATTAAAAACAAATAACACTGAACAACAATATTAAAATTTTCCTGTTGACAGAAATAAAAAATGTAGGTAAATAATGACCATGATATGCACGTGAAAATAGGAGATGAAGCGCCATTATTTACACTCAAATCCAGCGATAAATCGTTGGTTTCATTGGGTGATTATAAAGGCAAAAATGTAGTTGTTATATTTTTTCCATTAGCATTCACTGGTGTTTGCACTGCCGAACTTTGTTCTATTCGCGACCACAAATCAGATTATGATTCTTTGGATGCGGAAGTATTAGCTATCTCAGTAGATTCTCTTTATACACTTGCAAAATATAAAGAAGTACAGTGCTATAATTTCCCATTGTTGTCTGATTTTAATAAAGAAGTTTCTACTGCATATGGCTCCATTTATCAGGAATTTGCACACGGTATGAAGGGGGTTTCCAAAAGATCTGCCTTTGTCGTAGATAAGACAGGAAAAATAAGATACGCAGAAGTTTTGGAAAATGCCGGAGAAGTTCCTAATTTTGCAGCAATAAATGAAACTTTAAAGGAGCTTCAGTAGTTTTAATGTTGTTTATATTAAATTTGAAAGTATTCATGAACACAGGAGTTAAATTTGACGAATTTGAAGATGTACTGGTAGAAGATAATATCACCACAGGTCAACGTTCTCAGATTGTAGTGTATAATGATGACTATAATACATTTGATTGGGTGATCCAATCATTTATGGATGTTTGCAATCATACACACGAACAGTCTGAACAATTGTCATTACTCGTTCATTTTAAAGGGAAAGCTTCGGTAAAAACAGGCGTTATGTCAGAGCTTAAACCAATGAAAGATGCATTGGTGGAACGCGGTTTATCAGCAGTAATAGAATCATTGGTAGAAGATTAATATTTGATTATTTAGATTAATAATTGGTCCAAAGGTGGTCGCCGGTAAGGTAACCACCTTTTTTTATGAAACGGATTCAAGTATGTATCATTTTCTTGACGAACATTTGTATTTTCCTCATCCTGAAGTCGTAAAATCTTCCGGAATTCTTGCAGTAGGTGGTGATCTCTCTGTGGATCGTTTACTGCTTTCATATCATTACGGGATATTCCCGTGGTACAATGATAATGAACCCGTCATATGGTGGTGTCCAAAACCAAGATTTGTGATTTATCCGGAAAAGGTCAAAGTGGCAAGAAGTATGAAATCTTATTTTAATCAAAACAAATTTAAAGTCACCTATAATACATGTTTTAGGGAGATCATTACTCATTGCCGTCACACGCCAAGGCAAAATCAGGGTGGTACATGGATCAATGAGGATATGATCAATGCTTATATCAAACTGCATAAATCCGGTTATGCGATGTCAGTCGAAGTCTGGGAAGGAAAAGAACTGGCAGGTGGCCTTTATGGGGTGATATTGGGAAAAGTGTTCTTTGGGGAGTCGATGTTCAGTATTAAAAACAATGCATCCAAATTTGGATTCATTACGCTTGCCGGAAAACTTTTCAAAGAAGGCTTTTACCTCATTGATTGCCAGCAGCCAAACCCTCATCTGGAAAGTTTGGGAGGAGAATTTATTACCGGTAACGAATTCCAGACGATCCTAAGGAAAAACAGAATGGAGTGGTTATGTTATGTCTGACAAAGTCATTGTATTCCGTGAAACCAATCTTCCCTATTTTGGTGCAGCAAAACCGATTAAAGCACTATTACTTTCTTAATAACATGAAGTTGATTCTGTGATAAAGATATAAAATAAGTGCCTGAAGGAAGATTTTCAGGTAATGCCACCTGGATTATTTCTTCGGTAAGTGGCTCCGCGGATAATAATTTGACAGAAGAGCCTTCACTATTTTTCAACACAATACTGACAGGATCATTTCCGAATTCAGACAATTTTATGTTTACCATTGATTTTGCCGGATTTGGATAAATGTTGAAGATTGATTCAATTAATTCATGTGAAGATGATGGTTGGTTATTATGATATCTGGCCATTACAAGATTTACATTGTCTGCATTGCCTGCGATCATAAATCTGTCATCTGAAACAGGGAGTATGTTTGCAGCCATATCCGTATTTCCAAAATCCGTAAAAACAAGACCATTTACACCAAAACTCATATCCGAGCTACCATCTGCAAGATACCTTGCAATGGCAAAATCACTATTAGACACCAATCCCCTACCGACACCACTGACCAGAATTTTACCATCATTCTGAATCATGATATCACTGATATATTCACTCCCATCTCTGATATCTGTCGTTACAGAACCACCGCTTCCAAACGTATGATCGGGAGTACCGTCTGAGCTCAGTCTGACTAAGGCGAAGGAAGTCTCACTGCCTTCATAAGCATAGCCACCAATCACTATTTTTCCGTCAGTCTGTACTTTGACCGAACTTACCCCATTATGATCTGTGCCAACCTGATAGGCTACAAAACCGTTATTTCCAAATGTTGAAACAGGTACCCCGTCTTTAGAAAATTTGGCAGCAAAAAATACAGAATAACCTGATTTCTCGGAATCACCTGCGACAACTATACTTCCATCATTCAACAAAACACAATCATAAGGGTACTCGTGACTTCCTGAAAAATCCATGGTAGAAAGTCCGTTAACACCAAAAGAAGTATCTGTCATACCATCCGGTAGAAATCGCATCAGTGCTATATCACTATTGATACCATTATATCTTCTTGAAACCAAAAGTATTTTATCTCCCGGAAGGATTTTTACAACCATTCCGAATTCTGTTGAACCCATATTTATAATTAATTTCCCGGAATTTCCAAAGCCGTTGTCAACACTTCCATCCGGATTATTCCGAATCAAACCGATATCAAAATTTGCACCATTATGCACCCAACCAGCTATCACTATTTTGCCATTAGATTGCAATGCCAGTGATTTACCAACATCTTCTGTCATCTGTAGGTCTATAAGCCTGTATCCTGTATTATTGAAGGAGTTATCCAGGTCTCCATCCGGTTTAAGGACAGCAACAAAAACACTCTCGTCAGAAGCTCCCGTCTCTTTTGCTTTTCCTGTGACTATAACGGAGCCATTCTCTTTCAACACAGATTGGTAAATTAACAGATCTTTTAATCCTGTGTTATGCTGTATTTTTCCATCTGTCCCAAATGTGATATCAAGACTTCCGGGTGATTGGGCAGATAAAATCATGAGGATAGAACTCAAATAAAAAACAGTAAAAATGAGTATGGATTTCATATATAAGTTAAATTTTAGCTATTTTTAAAATTATAAATTACTGACAGGTTCAGATTATTTTTATCAGGGACTTTCGATATTCAGGGATCCGTCTTCTTCAATGATGACCTCCGCACCATTTTCACATGTCATAGGTTGGTTTCCGGAAACATTAAATGATCCGTAAATACGCAACAATTGACGGACAGTAAGTGGGATATTTCGTATCCTGATTATTGAACCCTGATAAAGTATTAACCTTCTGCATTGTTGGCTACC
>JACMLK010000415.1 GCA_014379665.1 Saprospiraceae bacterium
AAATAAACGAAGTCCCTTCATACCCATTTTTTCAACGGATGCTTTAAGATCATCCTGCCATCCTGAATACATAGGGTTGATCACTGCAAAAGGAATAAACCGGTCCCGAAAATGCCTGTCCGACTTCAACTCCTCATATAATTCCTCATTCGCAGATTGCGTATTCTTATAGAAAATACCATTCAGGTTGCTGATCACAGAAATATCAACCCCGAACTGGTTCATCTGTTGAAGTCTTGTTTTACAAGTATTATACTTAAGCTGCCTGAACGGCCAGTGACCGGTATATGCATTAATATCAATCAACATTTCTACCCGCTTTTCTTAAAATATTATTATAGTTTTCAAAGAATATTTTTTGTCGCTGCGTTTCGGTAAGATTCGCTGCCAACATGTGGCCAACTCCCTGGTAAAAGCTATTATCACATCCAAATAACAACCGGTCTTCACCAATATACTTAACTGCAAAATCAATCATGTTTGCCTCGTTATTACTACCTGATACATCAACAAAAACATTCGGTGAGTGTGTAAGCGCCTTACACGCATCTTCCCAGTCAATTCCTCCTCCAATATGCGCAAACTGAAACATGGCCTCAGGATATCTTTTGGCTATATCCACAAAATCTTCCGGCAATGATATATTGGGAGGTTCCCCGGCATCTAATATTACCCGGGCTTTCCCAATAGGAGTATGCATCAGGATGATCATCTTCAGGTCAATAAACTTTTCGATAATGGGATAAAATAAAGGATCATTAATTTTTACATGATTATAAAGCTTCATACCGACCATACCATGGTCAACACATCGTTTTATCTCATCTAACGATTCTTTAGGATAAGCAGGATTTAATGTTAACTGGCCAATAAACCGATCAGGATATTGCTTCGCACACTTTAATACCAGGTCATTGCATTGTATGAATTCTTTCGGGAGTCCTTTACTTTTCGCTGCCATTGGTTTTGAAATAACCAGTGTCTTAATGCCCAATCTATCTGCAAAATCTATCTGTGTACCAGGACTATCGGGAGTAAGATAAACATGTGCATGAGAATCAATCTTCCGGTACTTCATCACTTCCTTCATCAAATCTTTCTCTGTTGCTTTATTGAATGGAATAGGAGAATTCTCTTTAGAAGTAAACCCCATCAGATTCGTTCCCAATAGTATTCCTGCCGCTGAAGCAGCAGTATTGGCCACAAACTTCCGGCGATTGACAGATGTTGACATAATAGAATTGTCTTTTATGTTTTCCAGTTACTTAGCCAATGGCATGCGTGCCTGCTTAGGCATGCGTAGTACTTCTCCCAAAATCACGGTCTCTATATTTGATGCCCATGTGCCGGGCAGGCCAATGACCATTTGTGTAAACAGCCACCTTCATAAGCTATTACATCATGGTTTACCGGATTATGAAAAACGTTGGGATCTCCTTTATCATTTAATTCTTTAAAAGAAAAAAAATTAGTAAAGTAACGTGAGTTTTGGATGTTTTAAAATGATTATCAATCTTCAAGGATTTATTTCAATTTACCAAATACGA
>JACMLK010000416.1 GCA_014379665.1 Saprospiraceae bacterium
ACAACACAAAACGTAGAAATTTCCTGGGTGCGATGACAAAAGGTGCTGCAGCACTGGGATTAATTTCCTTTGCTGCGTCGTGTAAACCTGCTTCACAAGAGAAAGATACCGCAGAAGTTGTTGAAAACAAAACACCAAAAGGTGAAGCCGATCTATGGTTTGATAATCTCAAAGGAAGTCATCGGGTGGTTTATGATGCCCCCCACCCGCATGAAATTTTTCCATTTGCCTGGCCAAAGATATTCATGTTGACCAATGAAGCTACAGGAACTCCTGCAGATGATTGTGGTGTTGTGGTAGTGTTACGTCATTCTGCCATTTGTTATGCATTCATGGATGCTATGTGGCCAAAATACAATTTTGCAGATGTATTTAATGCCAAAGATCATGGACCAATATTTCAGGCTCCGGATGCAGCAACTGCTACGAAAACCAGGAATCCGTTCTGGAATGCAAAACCTGAAGATTTTAATGTACCTGGTGTTGGTCCTGTAGACGTCTCCATTAATGCACTGCAAAAAAGCGGCGTTATGTTCTGCGTTTGTGAAACAGCTATGACTGTTTATTCTAATGTTATTGCAGGAATGATGAAGCTTAATGCAGCGGACGTTCTTCAGGATTGGAAAGCAAATATCATACCGGGTGTACAAATAGTTCCTTCAGGCGTATGGGCATTAGGTCGGGCACAAGAGCACAAGTGCGGTTATATATTTGCAGGATAAGCATTGCAGAAAATAGAGACCGATAATTAACTTTTTGCATTTTTCAGACAGTAAAATGCAGGGGAATACACTAAAAAATAATAACATGAATAAATTCATTTTGATTGCTTCGTCATTGTTGCTGATGAGCAATATTTTATTTGGACAGAAAACGCCTTACAAAGTGGTCTTTGATGTCACAACCAAAGATACTGTCGTGCATCAAATGGTGATGCGGTGGGTAAAAGAGATTGTTAAATCAACTCCTGATGCAGAAATCGAAGTGGTTTATTATGCAAAATCACTGGATATGATTACAAAAGGTAAGTCCGTTGTGGCTGATGAAGTGATTATGTATGCATCAAAAAACAATGTTACTTTTAAAGTTTGCGAAGCAGCCATGAAAAATAATAAGGTGGATAAAGACCAACTATTAGCTGGAGTTCAAATGGTACCCGATGGAATTTATGAAATCATATCCCGTCAGCACGAAGGCTGGGGATATATTAAAGCATCACGATAAGTCAGATGAGAGAAGAGGTATTGATGAGGAATGCAAAAATATTTGAGTCATTTGACCCCAAACCATTTTGAGAAATACATAGATGGTGCAAAATTCATTTATTAAAAAGGAGATACTCATACTATTTATTTACCATTTAATTTAATACCATGTCACATCTTAAATATTTTAGCATAATACTGGTAGTCGTTGCTTTGACTTGTGGAAATAACACTGATAAATTACTGGATGGAAAATCTTTTATGCTCACCACATGGGATGTAAATCATCCTGAAAAATTGGATAAGGATCTTTTGATCTTTAAAAATGGAATGATGGATTCAGAGGCTTGCCATCAATATGGTTTTTCAGCTGCCGCCTATAAATCGAAAATTGAAAATGATAAAATATCTTTTTCAGGCACCATTTCCAGTGCAACGGAAGGAACGATCAGGATTGATGGTAATTCTTTTAAAAATAAGATAGAAGGTACAATGCTTTGGAAAAAAGCCGGTCAGGCTGAAATTAAATATGCATTTAAGGGTTACCTTTCATCAGATTAAACCAAAAGTAAATTTTATTTTTTCAATTAAGCGTTCATCGCATGGTGTCATTTTGGACCTTATGTCCCTAATGTCGAAGGATATATTAACAAAACAATTGTTGATTGAATATCTTGACGGCTTAGCGTAAAAGGTTTGCAGGATGATCTTCTTATCACAACTCAAACTCTGCCCATAGCGGATAATGGTCCGATAGCATAAACGACAGGCTTAGCTTGGTCAGATTTCTGTTGGAGAGCGCTTTACCCAAAAAGTCATAATTGCCGCCGTTAACAAATTTAAGCGATAGATTGGGGATGTTTTGTGCATCATTAAACCAGGCTATCTGATCATAATATTTAGTGACATCAAAAATGGATCTTGTCACTGTCGTGTTTTGGAGCGCTGGTGGAATGTGTAAACCTTCCGCCATAAATGTTTTATTTAATAAGTCACCTCTTTTGTCAATATTGAAATCGCCAAGTGCGATCAAATTCTGGTGATACACATTTATGTCTTTGGCCCAATCTGCCATCCATCTTGCCACCCCTTTTATTTCTTTGATTCTGTCTGCTGAGGCATTTCCGTATTTGATGTGCAGCGTCACTAATATAAAGGTTTGATTATGGGACCTGAAACTAACTGCGTAGGGTGAACGTACAAATTGTTCTGTCAGGGCTTCTTCGGAAGTAACGTCCATCCATTCCTGCGGCACTACCAGCTCACAGGCGAGTCCGGATAACTGCACCCTTCGGGTATCAAAAAGATATCCCATACGTTCCCCGTTTCCGGCATCGCCCCGGTTGACATCTGTAAGGATCAATGACCAGTCATTTCCCAGTACTTTTAACACATCTCTCAGTCCCTTAATATTGGCTTTTATTTCCTGAATAGCGATGACATCAAATCTTTTAATAATTTCAGTAATACAATGCAAAGAATGAAAATCTCTTTTGGGACTGTCAGAACCGGATGATAAAGCTTTGCGGGTGATGTCGCCAAAAGCCCTGATATTCCAGGTTGCTATCAGTATATTTTTTTCAAGCTTCTTGGGAGGTATCTTTATATCCAAATCAGTGCGTAAGATTTGTAAATCATCAAGAATGGATTGTGGTGGAGTATCCAGGATATTTGTCATAGCGAGTGTTTTATGATTCCAAAGATAAAGACAATTGCCAAACTGTCTGAACTGTGATTTGTATGATTTTTATGAAATTCATAAGTTTTATTATGGTTTATATTTTTTATTTACCAACCGATGAAATTTAAGTTTGGGGTCACCAAAGTTAATTAACAGACCGATTTCAAGATTATAGGCTTCCAGATAATTGATTGCCTGAGCAAGATGAGCAGGGTCTAACAAAATAACAGCTTTTATTTTGACACTAATTATACCCTCTACTAAAAAATCAACTCGTCTGGTCCCCACATGCTTTACTTTATAGAATATGGGCATCTCAAATTCACGTGAAAAACTGATCCCCTGCAATTCCATTTCGTACTCCAAAGCCCTTTGATATATCACTTCCTGAAAACCATTACCTAATGCCTTATGTACTTCCATAGCGCAGCCGATGATTTTGGCCGTTAGTTCAGAGTATTTATATTCTTCCTTTATCATATCAATCATTTAATCACAAAAATCAGAGTTCAGACAATTTTCCTTCCATTGCACAGCCGATGTTTTTCCCAGTCAGTTCAGAGTACACTACATCATATCAAAACTTCACCCCACTATGATATCCTACAATCGCTTTATAATAATTGACCGTTGGTCTCGAAAGATATCTTGATAAGGTGGGTGAAGCAAAATCCCATTTTTTGGATACTGACCTATTACATTTAATGATAGTTGTGTGAGCTATATAATCATTAATGGCTTTATCAATTTTCTCATTATTTTCTTTTATCAGGTTACGTATTTTTTTTATGTCTGATGGATCCTTTGGTTCTCCTCCTAATGCATCTATAAAGTCAATATAATGGAGATAATAAGGAACACAAATCCTTCTTGCTTTTAAGAAATCCAAATTACCATTCGAAAAGGTACCATACTTATCTGTGAGATAACTACCTAGTCTGTCATTGGTTAAAACCCCCTTTAGTATCGCCTGATAGTCCGTTTCTCCTTCAATGTCTATAGCGATATAGGGCAATGATTCTGTGAGTAGCTGATTCATAAAATTGCTTTTTGAGTTGCCCAGTATAATAAGAGAATCTATTTGACTCCTGATTTTACCGGTACCTCTGATATAATTTCTCAGATTCATGAGGGATGTAAGACCTGAATTATCATAATACCCGCCGTCTATATAGTGGCCTTGTCCCTGAATACTTGCCGTGGCACTAAAAAATGGAAACCGTTCCGAAGTTGACATGGCTTCAAAAAAACTTAAGGACTTATCCTTAATTCCAAGATCCAAAATATTGGTAGCTCCTTTAAAAATAGTGTCAAATTTTAGTGGGGTGGTATAGGCAGAAAAGGCTACGCCATAGTTTCCGGAAGTCTTAGTGGTGTTTGTGATCAGTAATGGAAAGTAGCCCATGGTATCAAAACCTTGTTTCCAGTATGTCTGATACGGCGTTTTATCAAATGGTGTATTCCATGAAGTGATCAGGGACCAATAGTTTTGCATACCCACAATAGATCTGTCCCTACTAAGCTGCTTATTTACCGGTAATCTGTCCCTGCCCAAAAGATAGGTTAAATCTGTGGTGGCAAAGTTAGCATTTCCGATCTTATCATAAATAGCCGAAACATAGTGAGAATCTTTTCCTATGTTTTCCTTTTTAGCTGCAAAAAACAAGTCCAATCCCAATGCCCCACCGGATACGCCCGACATAGCAACTACCTGATTAAAAAATGTATCTGTACTCTCGCGCTGTTTTTTGTCTAAAACCAAAAGATCAAAATAAGTTGCTCTCAGACCACCGCCCCATGCCGCAATGTAATAATTGACTTTACCTGACGAATCATTCTGAAGACTGTACTTGTTTATAAAGGTATCAATATCCACCGTTTTTGCCCTATCAAAAGAGTATGCTTCAAGATGTTGCAGCTTATTCCATTTGGTGTTCCAGTATTTTTTTACGCATAATAATAGTATAATCACCAATACAATATTCCTGAATATAAATGCCGCTGTTTTTGAAAACCTCTGTGTATTGATACTGACATAGTAGAGGTAATTTTTCAAAACAATAACTATAAATCCATACAATAGGTGGATATAGCACAGTATGATGAATATAGGATTAAATTGCATACCTAAACTCCTTACATGTGCCAGACCAAATACAAATAACAATAAAATTCCGGTCCATTTGATAAATGCCAGTTTCGTATCGATGTCACCGGTTAGTTTATATTCCCATTTGTGTATGACACGAGGAAAATAATAAATCCATTTATATTTGAAATTAGTAGTTAATATCACATAGGGGACGGTTTGAAAAAAACGTTGGTACGCCCTGCATACGATGAACAGAACTAAAGAAGAAAAAGTAGTCCAATACCACCCGTGAAATTTACTGAATATAATGGCAGACAGCAGTCCAAGCCATGATAATC
>JACMLK010000417.1 GCA_014379665.1 Saprospiraceae bacterium
CAAGATCATCAAGGTCAAGGGCTACGGCGTCACCGAAAAAGGGGGTAAGACACCTGACCTGATCGAAATGGGTGATATCAAAGGAGTCATTCACAATCATTCCACCTATAGTGACGGCTTGCATACCCTGGAGGAGATGGCTGAACATGTCCGTAATTCAGGATATGAATATTTTGTAATTTCGGATCATTCCAGATCGGCCGGTTATGCAGGTGGGCTGTCTGAAGAAAGGGTCATGATGCAGTGGAGAGAGATCGAGTTGTTAAATGCAACCTATGGTGATCAGTTCAGGGTATTCAAAGGTATAGAGAGTGACATCCTGTCGGATGGATCATTGGATTATCCCGAGGATATTCTGAAAGAATTTGATCTGGTGATTGCCTCCGTACATTCCATCTTGAATATGGATGAAAACAGAGCAACTACAAGGCTGATCAAAGCCATTGAAAATCCTTATACGAGAATTTTGGGGCATCCTACGGGACGATTGTTACTGGCCAGACCGGGATATCCTCTGGATTTTAAAAAAATAATAGAGGCATGTGCTCAAAACGATGTGGCTTTAGAATTGAATGCCAATCCTCAGAGACTGGATATGGACTGGACTTGGATACCATATGCTATGGAAAAAGACGTCCTGATTTCAGTCAATCCTGATGCACATTCCAAAGGAGCGGTCCATTTTATAAGGTTTGGAGTAGCGGCTGCACGCAAAGGTGGACTTACCATAGAAGGCTGTTTAAATTCTAAAAGTTTATCAGAATTTGAGGCCTGGCTGGCGCGTTAGGCAGGAATGGTGTTAAACCTTACTGATTTGTGTTAAAGACTTGTTAATCGATGTATTAGATGAAATTGTAATGTTGGTTTTGTCAGGTTTTAGACTTATTTTTGTTTCGAAATTCTTTAATATTATTTTGTAATCTAAAATTGTAATCAATAATGAAAAGTTTTAATTTATTTGCTGTAATTGCTTTAGTGACTGTCTTTGCTTTCACTTCATGTAAAGAAAAGTCTGCCGATGGAGCCGACGCAACGCTTGCTGCCGATACTACGGCTACTATGACTGCTGCTGATCCTTCTGGTTTGACGGCTACTCCTGTAGGCGACCCTACAACTACAACCCCTGCCGCGGATGCTACTCCTGTACCTACCGGCCCGCTTACTTCTATGAAATTTGAAGAAGAAACTTATGACTGGGGTAAAGTTATGGATGGTGATAAAGTAACACACATTTTCAAATTTAAAAATACCGGTAAAGAGCCACTTATTATCAGCAATGCAAAAGGAAGTTGCGGATGTACTGTACCTGAATGGCCAAAAGATGCCATTGCTCCTGGTAAATCCGGAGAAATCAAAGTTGTATTTGATTCAAAAGGAAAAGGTGCTGTTGGTGGAAAAGAAGATTCTAAAAGAGTTACGATTACCGCAAACACAGATCCGTTTGATTCTTACCTGACTATCAAAGGTAAAATTGACAAAAAAGAAGAAGCTGTTCAAAAATAATCTTTTCTGAACAAAAATAAATAAAAGGCTGTTCTGCGTGTCAGGGCAGCCTTTTTTATTAAAAAAATTTTAAATGAAAAGATATTTAAGCCTTATCAGGTTCAGCCATACCATCTTTGCCATGCCTTTTGCCATGATTGGTTTTTTTCTCGGACTAAAAATATCGGGTACAGGATTCAGAGTCGATTTACTTGTTATGGTCACCTTATGTATGGTTTTTGCCAGAAGTGCAGCCATGGCCTTCAACAGATGGTTGGACAGAGATATTGATGCCATAAATCATCGAACGGCGGTAAGAGATATTCCTTCGGGTCTTATATCTGAAAAGTCTGCTTTGTGGTTTGTGATCATCACTGGTATGCTGTTTATCATAACTACCTATTTTATCAATCATATTTGTTTTGTACTCAGTCCGGTTGCATTAGTGGTCATATTGGGATATTCTTATACCAAGAGATTTACATCCTGGTGCCACCTGATTCTTGGTGTGGGACTCGCCCTCGCACCCGTAGGTGCGTACCTGGCAGTGACGGGAGAATTTGGAATGATTTCAATTTTACTCGGGGCGGGAGTTTTATTTTGGGTAGCCGGATTTGATATCATTTATTCGCTTCAGGATGAAGAGTTTGACAGAACAAATAAACTAAATTCTCTTCCTGTTGCATTTGGCAGGATAACATCACTGAGACTATCAGAACTGTTTCATTTGTGCACAGCCATTTTTTTCGGCATAGCCATTTTCTATTCTTTTGAGACTTTTGAAGATCTGGGGATGATTTTAACTGGCGGCTATGTTGTTTTTTTAATACTGCTTATTTATCAGCACATCATTATAAAACCATCAGATCTTTCTCGCATCAATATGGCGTTTTTTACTACCAATGGGGTTGCAAGTCTTTTATTTGGGTTTTTGTTTATCCTTGATCTGATGATCTAACAACATCAAGAAAATTCCTTAATTTATCAATTGCTTTTGCCCGGTGACTTATGGCATTTTTTATATCTGTTCCCAGATCGGCAAAACTAAGTGAGTGGCCTTCAGGAATAAAAACCGGATCATAGCCAAATCCTTGATTTCCAGATTTGACCCGGGCAATGATACCTTTAACTACTCCTTCAAAATAATGGACATTTTTGTCATCAATCCAAACAATAACCGTTCTGAATTGTGCCTGCCTGTTGTCTGAATTTTTCAAAAGAACAAGTAATTTACTCATGTTTTTATCTTCATCTTTTTCATCACCGGCAAATCTGGCAGTATGTACACCCGGTGCACCATCGAGGGCATGTACTTCAAGTCCCGTATCTTCTGCCAAAGATGTTTTTCCTGTTATATCAAATAAATATTTAGCTTTCAGATAAGCATTTTCTTCCAGCGTGAAGCCGGTCTCCGGAATGTCGTCCTGAATATGTATATCACGTAGTCCCTGTACATTGAAATCCGGTAGCATTTGACGGATTTCAGAGAGCTTATGTGCATTTGTCGTGGCAAAAAGTAAAGTTTTTTCTGTAAGCATATAATACCTGTTTAACTTATGGAAAACATTTCCTGCAGCTTATCCCAGAGAAGCTTACTCCTGGAGGGAACCGCCTTGATTTCTCTGATGCTTTCAAGTATCATTGCTCTTGATTTTTCAAAGGTAAGCAGTTCATAAAGTTTGTATTCAATCTGAAAACCCAGACTTTCTGGCTTAATGCCGAATATAAGTAAATCAGTGTAGTCAATTTCCAAAAGACCAAGCGATAATTGTGCGTTTTTTTCGATCAGTAATAAATAAATGTCATTTTCAAAATCATATTTGATGGCGGTCATCATCTTTTGTAGGGTTATTCTCTCAACTTCTGAAAAATCATCAAAACAGCAAATGACCAATAACTTTTTGAGCCCTTTACCTTGCAATGATATGGTATTCAGATCAAAATCCGGAATCTTAAAAACGATGTTTTCAATCACTTAAATCAGAATTATATTTCTTAGAAATAAAAAATAAGAAATTATGTTTGAAAATATTAAAAAAATATACTTCCAAATAGAATTTAATAAAATTTATCTTACTTTTGTATTGCAAAGTAACTGAATTTTGACTGAAAGTTCACTGAGGCAGAAAAAAGATTTTTTATAAGATGGCTACTTTCGGTTTATCATAATGCAGAAGGACATTCGACTTTGACACATAGATGACTTTTTTTAAAGGTTTGCAAATATAATAGCAAGACAATTTTAATAAAAAACATTTAATTATCCATCTTAATATTGCATCAAATGAGTTACCAATTCCACCTCACTAAAACACAAAACTCTTCGCTTGACAAGGTTGATTTTAACAATATACCATTTGGAAAAGTTTTTTCTGACCACATGTTTATGGCAGATTATATCAATGGTGAATGGATGAATTTTGAAATAAAACCGGTGGCCCCGATCCCAACCCATCCCGGCAATATGGCATGGCATTACGGACAGGCCATATTTGAAGGCATGAAAGCTACCAGAGATGCTGAAGGTCAGGCCCTTTTGTTCAGACCGGAATTGCATGCCAAAAGGATGAATGCTTCTGCCCGCAGAATGTGTATGCCCGAGTTACCTGAGGATCTTTTTCTTCAGGCCATTCATACCCTGGTTGATATGGAGAAAGCCTGGATCCCGGCACAAATAGGGTCTGCCCTATATATTCGTCCGTTTATGTATGCTACGGACGAAACCATTGGCGTCAAAGCATCAGAGACATTCAAATTTGTAATTTTTGTCATGCCGGTAGGCCCATATTATAGTCAGCCGGTGAACTTACTTGCTCAGGATACATATGTCAGGGCAGTAGTAGGAGGAGTAGGTGAAGCAAAAACAGCCGGCAACTATGCTGCCTCATTATTACCCGCTACTATGGCCCGAAAGGAAGGATATGATCAGGTGATGTGGCTTGATGGAGTATATAAAAAATATATACAGGAAGTGGGTACGATGAATATATTTTTTGTGATCGGTGATGAAGTAATCACACCAAACCTGGATGGGGCTATTCTGGCAGGTATTACCAGAGATTGTATCCTTACTTTACTCAGGGATAAGGGATATAAAGTCGTGGAACGACCCATTACGATCGACGAAGTCGTAGAGGCAGATGCTTCAGGCCGGTTAAAAGAAATTTTTGGTACCGGTACTGCGGCAGTAGTGGCACCTGTCGCCAAATTAAAATATAGGGACACTATTATTACACTTGATCCGAACAATCAAAAGATCAGCACCCTAGCCAAAGATACGATCAATGGCATGAGAAACCGCACCATCGAAGACAAATACGGCTGGATAGTGCCCGCTTGAGTACTAATCTCTACAGATATTCATTCAATATAAAATAAAAGCCCGACAGAAAATATGCTGCCGGGCTTTTTTATTGTGATGGATTTTAGCTGGTACCAAAAATCCATTTCATTTCATAATAGGCATCTATTCAAAAATAATCTTTTTTGTCAGGGTACCTTTGTCAAAATTCAGTTTTATAAGATAAAAGCCATTTTGAATGGCATCTCTTTTTAATACGTAGGATGAAGTATTAAGATTTGAAAGGGTTCTGACCGCTCTACCTGAGATATCAAAAAGAGTAAGTGATCTGATAGGCGTCTCTTCAGATACAGTGATATTCATATCCACTGTAGCTGGATTTGGAGACATTTTAAGATTTACACTGACATCAGACAGGTCTTTGGTCGAACTATTAAAATCGCAATTCAAACCTAAAGCAACACAGGCTCTTGGTGCAAAGTAACCTACGATAGTATCTATATACAATTTGGCCAAAGCCGCATTTTTATTACAAATTGACGGCGGATTATCTGCTTTAGCCCATTCCCATGGCGCCGATGTATTATCAGGAGTATTTTGGAATTCATAAAATCCCGTTCGTCCGCTAGGATTATGTGCAGCAAAATGATCATGTCCGGCAGGAATTGTTTTGAATATATCGTTGATACCCAATTGATCTGCTTTTCTTCCCAAATCACACGAACCGGTTACTTCGACCACCGGCTGTGGTCCTAAAGGTGTAGGTACATTTAATACATCTGTACCACACGGAGCTAACTGATCAGAGTCCACATGGAATGAAATCAATGGAGCTTCCCCCGCATTCATCCAGGTAGAATCACCCAATGCGCCTCCCATATTCACACATAAAGCAAATTCAGAACTAAATCCAGGGTGATTTGGAATACACAAGGTATCCCCTATAGGCAATTTGGACAAAGCGTTATAATTTGCATCTACCGTTGTTATCGGACCGCTTGCATCTATATTTCCGTTATATCCTTCAATTACCATTGGAATATTGATCGGGGTAACCGGTGGGGTTAGCCAAAATTTTAAAGGATCAGATGTGGTCAATATCTCATTATAAGTATTCAGATATGCGACAGCGAGTGAAAGATATCCACCTGTTCCTTGTCCCCAAACCGTAATTTTGTCAGAGTCAATACCATGTGGATTGCCAAGTTCTGCGGTGCTCCTTCTGAAATACCTTACATAGGTACTGATGTCCTGGACTCCCCTATAAGCACCATTAATGAGGAAAAAACGACGGATCAACTCATTAGGGTCAAATGGATTCCAGCCTTGTCTGTAATTGACTACAGCCACTACATAACCCATTTTGGCAAGTCTGGTGGCAATTTCCACATTACTTGAATCTCTCAAAGTGCCTGAACACGAACCATTTGCAGGATAAGGAAAGAAGTTTCCTGTATGTACATAAATAACCAAAGGTCTGTCGGTTCTGGTATCACCTTTGGGTGAATAAAATTGAGCTACTAACGGCTGTCTCAAAGTATGAGCCATACCACCGGTCGCAATCCAGTTAAGAATAGTATAATTGGATGCTACAGGTGTCGGGTTTGAAACCACAACTTCAGTGAATACCTGATCCA
>JACMLK010000418.1 GCA_014379665.1 Saprospiraceae bacterium
AATGTGGTTTTCAGAATTTTTGACAGTACAGAAGATGGCTGTAATTTGATCAGAGAATATGAGTTTTCCTGCTCAGAAGATACGGACTGTTCCATTTATGATATGACTGTGCTGGCCAGGGACTGTAATGATCATAATCAGTTTTATGCCATTCTGAAATTTAAAACCAACCATCATGGCAATCATGGCTTCCGTGTAAAAGTAAATGGCAGTATATTGGATACGTTGGAATATGGTAAGGATTTTTATGAATTGGGTCCGTTCGACGGGGACTGTGAGACGATTTACAAATTTTTGATTCAGGATATCCAATTTGGAGATTGTGCAGAAGACTTTAGCTTTCCTGCTAAAATATGTTGTGAGACAGAATGTAATATCAGCAATCCTGTCGTTTCATATTCATCATGTGTAGAAGGTAAATTTCACCTGACGCTTAATTTTGATCATATAGCTACAACTCAAAAATTCAGAATTAAGATAAACGGAGTGACCAAAGGCCCTTATTCATACCTGGATCTGCCGGTCGTGTTGGAAAATCTGGAAGAAAATAAAGCTTATGAAATTATCGTTTGGGATATTGAAAGGGAATCATGCAGATTGATCTTAACCCTGCCTGCCATTGATTGCACTACAGGTACAGGAGATGAAATATCAAAAGCCATCCGGGTATTATCCAATAATGAGTTGATAGAAGTAGTGCTCGATGAAATCTGGTTGCCATCTAACATCAGATTGATGGATATGTCAGGTAAAATCATTTACGTCAGAGAAAGTCAGTCTGTGAATTACCTGGATATCAGTTCATTGCCTTCTGGTATGTATCTCCTGAGATTGAGTAATGATAAACACAACTATACAAAGAAGATATTGAAATATTGAAAATAGAGTCTTTCGAAAGATGCTGATCAACATAAATAAAAAGTCCCCGCAAACAATAGCTTGCGGGGACTTTTTTTTTTGTGGAGATGCAGGGACTCGAACCCTGGTCCAGACAAAGCAACTGAAGGCTTTCTACATGCTTATCTTCTAATCAGTTTTTCGGAATCAGACTGGTCTAGAAGCCCACGGCGTCGTCATCTTATCTTCTTAATTTTCGGATCGTGATCGAAGCATCTCACTCACCTATTCCGAAGGTTGGTTGAAGTGCGGCTACCGGTATATATCGGAAGTCATCCGGGCGGCACTAAAAGCTTTGTAATCCTGGATTACGCAGCTAATGCGAAGTTATTATCGCCATTTGTGTTTTGATCATCATTTGATACGGAGTGAACAATCGTGCTCCGGCATGCTTACCAACTGATCATCTTTCCTGTCGATACCAGTCATCCCCAATATTAACAATGAACTATGAACAATGAACTATGAACTATGAACTATGAACTATGAACAATCTTTATACTTTTCTATGAACGCGTAAACCCTCTGCTTTGTTCCTTAGAACATTATCTTTTTTTAAATAGCTACTTTACATTATAATTAAGATTAGATTCAAATGATTTGGGAGTTGGTGGTGAACAAATCAACAAATCTAACAAATCTTCAACTAAGCAAATCAGCATATCATTAAATTATATCAACCATCAGCAGGTTACAGCCACGGAGTTCGGCTGCGTCTAATCTTCCTATCAATTCGAATTGTTCAGAAGCGTGTAGAATACCCACATCTTCTGTCTGAATAAAACAGCACGAATCAATATTGGCTGCATCCGTGATACAGACAATGCCTGGTTTTCCTGTTTTTTCCGCCTGTAAAGGGTCATTCATCTGTTTGATGTCTACCTTAAAGAATGGGTTGGTTTTAAAAACCTGATTGGCAGCATAAACCTGTGACAATAATTCTGTCATACCATACTCGCTATAAATATGTTGCACATTAAATCCACCTGCCAATAGCTGGTGCAACTCTATCTTGGTCAATTCTTCTTTTAGGCCTTTCATCCCTCCTGTCTCCATGACCATTAAGTCAGGAAAATCTATCGAATATTTATTAATAAAATCAAGCAAGGCATAGGTTACTCCAAACAAAACGGTCGGTATGCTTTTTTGCTTACATCTCTGCAAAGTGTCCATCAATTCCCTATGATTGTTCAGATAAAATCCACTTTCTTCATATGGTGATTTTGATATAAAATTTCCCACCATTTTGATGAGAGACGAATGCCCACGCTCCGTGTATCCCGGGAGTAATGCCAAAAAACACCAGGTATTCACCGGATTGAAGTAATGATTCCATATCTGAATGGTATGGCTAAGGTACAAGTCCACCTCTCTTACATGGTGTTCAGATCTGAGTTCAGTGGACATCGTGCCGCTGCTTTTAAAAACTTCAAACGCGGTAAAGTCTCCGGTTTTCACCTGATGATGTTTAAATGCGCTTATGGGCAAAAAAGGAATGTCTGAACCTAAAGCAATTTCTTTTGCTTTTACCTCCAGGTTATTGACAAAAGAAGCATAAACTTTATTATATTTGTATTGAAAATGAAAGAGATGGAGTATAAAATCTTCATACATTTGATCAGAACAATCAATAAGGTGGTTTAATCGTTTTAAAAGGTGTTGTCTTTCCTGATCAAAGGTCATATTCAAATTCTTGATTTGGATTTAAGATGCACAAGATATATGGTATTTCAAAAAAACGTGTTAATTAATATAATGAGAATTTTTATTTTTGTTCTATTAGGTATGCTGGCCTCCTGTATCAAACCTCCCGCTTATTCGGACATTCCTTCCGTTGAATTCAGAAGTTTTTCAAAAAATACGATGAATCAGGGGGTCTTTAATGAAGATTCCGTCACAATGATCCTGTTTTTCACAGATGGTGACGGAGACTTTGGTAATGATGCACAGTCAAATGAAAAAAATATTTTTATCAGAGACAAAAGGACCAACGAAACCTTTAGAGAATATAAAGCACCTCAGATTCCAACACAAGGCGCAAATAATGGCATTTCAGGTACTATATCGATCAGAGTATACAGCACTTGCTGTATATTTCCTGAAGCTACCGGTATTTTCCCATGTGAGAAAACTGATGATTTTCCGGAAAATGATCTTGTTCTCGAAGTTTATTTAATGGATAGAGCAGGTAATAAGTCGAACACTGTCACCACATCTGCAATAAAA
>JACMLK010000419.1 GCA_014379665.1 Saprospiraceae bacterium
GCTTGACTATTTTTGTCCGGAGAAGAGTGAAACTGTTTCCTATTATGCTGCCAATCAGGGAGAGATAAAATTGTTACTGAAATCAGGGGAAGTGGTATCGTTCAGCGATTTTAACAAAATATATAAAAATATTGGTTCTGAAACGAGACAGTATTGTTTTTATCCTGTTTTTTGATTGAATGTTTTAAACTCCAATAATACCATGTTGAGATTGTAAATACACTCCGGAATATATTCAAAATAGTTTGTCCATTATTATTTCATCATTATTTGTGAAAGATTACCTTTGCACTGCATTTTGAAAATATATTCAATCTTAACTATATGGACTCGGTCATTCAGCATCTGATACAGGAAGAACTTCAACGTCAAAGACAAGGTATTGAACTCATAGCTTCTGAAAATTTTGCTTCTCAGGAAGTCATCCAAGCCATGGGATCATGTCTGACCAATAAGTATGCGGAAGGATACCCCGGTAAAAGATATTACGGAGGTTGCGAAGTAGTAGATCAGGTAGAACAGATAGCTATAGACAGATTGTGTGCATTATTTGGTGCTGAATATGCCAATGTACAGCCACATTCCGGGGCACAGGCCAATGCAGCAGTGTTTCTTGGAGTTTTGCAGCCGGGTGACCCTATTCTAGGATTTGACCTGTCTCACGGTGGTCATTTGTCACATGGATCTTCAGTCAATTTTTCTGGAAAGGTCTACAATGCCCATTTCTATGGAGTCGACCAGGAAACCGGAAGAATTGATATGGACAAAGTAGCTGCTAAAGCCAGAGAAGTCAAACCAAAACTCATTATTTGCGGTGCGTCTGCTTATTCCAGAGATTGGGATTATAAAAGATTCCGGGAAATAGCTGATGAAGTCGGTGCTTTAGTGCTCGCTGATATTGCTCATCCTGCCGGGTTGATTGCTGCAGATTTACTCACCGATCCGTTGCCTTATTGTCACATTATATCTTCTACTACTCATAAAACATTGCGCGGTCCCAGAGGTGGCATCATTATGATGGGTAAAGATTTTCCTAACCCTTGGGGCAGGACCACCAAAAAAGGCGAACCAATCATGATGTCCACCATACTCAATAGTGCTGTTTTCCCTGGAATGCAGGGGGGTCCTCTCGAGCACGTGATCGCTGCCAAAGCAATTGCATTTGGGGAAGCTGCCCAAAAATCATTCATATCCTATGGACAGCAGGTCATAGCTAATGCTCATACCATGGCAAATGCATTTGTGAGCAGGGGGTATAAGATCATTTCAGGTGGAACTGACAATCACATGATGCTTATAGATATAAGAACAAAATCTCCGGATATATCAGGCCGGGATGCTGAGAATGCATTGATTAAGGCTGATATCACTGTAAATAAAAACATGGTACCCTTCGATTCCAGACCTGCCTTACATACTTCAGGTATCCGGATCGGTTCGGCAGCCATGACCACCCGTGGTTTCAAAGAATCACAATGTGAACAGGTAGTAGAGTGGGTGGATGAGGCTATCGTCTACAGGGATAACGAATCTATGCTTAAGGACATCAGATCTAAGGTGAACACCCTTATGTCGAATTTCCCTCTTTATCCTTAAAATCAAATCAGCCGGTATTGCTTATACTATTTACCGGGCAAGTTCTCAAATTGTACATAGTTATATAAATATCAGGCAGATATATACATCTTCCCACTTTATAAAGAGCGTCATTTTACCAATTTTTATTCAGACTTACCTTAAAAATATAGCCACTTATACCTGATATTATTTCATTTACTAATTCTCTTTAAGGCAAAATGAGGGTAAAATAATGACTCAGCAATAGAAATTAAATCATTATCCTTTCTCAATTTAGCCTCAAACAATGGAATATATCCTTTCAGTTAATAAATTTACTTCATGTATTAACGTATGTTGCATAATGCGTTAATTAACATTCAAAAAAAGTATATCTTTGTAATGTATTGATAGTCAATCACATATATTATTTAAATATACTAAAAAAAACTTTAAAAATGTGGAAAAAAACTTTTTTCAAAAAGATACGAGGGAATTATAATTATCTATATTTACACCGTCTTTTAATCCCATACTCAGTAATATATATGGAAAACAAAATAAAA
>JACMLK010000420.1 GCA_014379665.1 Saprospiraceae bacterium
CCACTTACCTCCATTAATGAAGAGCATTGGTACACCCAACGCAAATAATGGAACCGCATATTCAGACAGACTTACTTTAAATCCGAATAAGGATACTAACCACCCAGTCACCGTCGTCCCTACATTGGCCCCCATAATTAGTCCAACCGACTCCGTCACTGACAGTAAACCGGCATTTACAAAACTCACAGTCAGCACAGTTGTGGCTGATGATGATTGTATTATTCCTGTAATTAGAAATCCTGTCAAAAAACCAAGCCACTTATTGCTGGTCATGTGGCTGAGCGCATTTCTTAATTGTGTGCCGGCAGCTCTTTGAATAGCTTCACTCATAAGTTTCATCCCAAAGATGAATACACCTACCGCACCTATTATCCTGATCAGATCAAAAATACCGAATTCCATATATGCCTTTCAGCCATTTTTAATAGAAATAAAATACCCTTACTACTCGCGCAAAAGTAAAGGTTATATCCGAATCATAAAATGTATTGATGGTTATACTTTAAAATCAAGTAAAAACTTTCTAACCTCATCATCAAATGCGGCTCCGTCATTATCATGAAATTTCACTTTTGCGGGGAGCACAAAGACCGGAATGTTGCGTTTAAACAATGATTCTTTGTGCTGTTCAAGTCGCATGGCATCCTTCTCAGTGGTGAGGATGATCTTCTGCTCGCTTTCCATATTTTGATATACTTTGATAATTTTCTCTACATCATGCACGTCAAAAATGTGGTGATCTTCATACTCTATTTCATGAATTGAATTTACCTCGTCCACCAGATAATCCAGAAGATAATCAGTATTGGCAATAGCACTTAACAAAATGACATTCCACTGTTTGTCCAGAGATATTTGGTGATTTGATTGATAGAAACTGTAGGGATTGGCGTATTCATAATATGAAAAATATATCTTCTGGTATTTTTTTGGACGGATTCTTTTTATTATGCTGTTTTTTTCATCTGTTGAAATTGTTGCCGGACATTTTGTGACAATAATTAAATCAGCTCGGGTATAACCGGAACGCCATTCCCGAAGTCTTCCTGATGGCAATAAATAATCATCCGTAAAAAGAGCTCCATGCGCCGTAAGTAAAATATTTAATCCGGGCGCTACTCCTCTGTGCTGGAAGGCATCGTCCAGGAGTATAGTCTGTATTTGTGGATAATGCTGGATTATTTGTGGTATAGCATAGGCTCTGCTCTCACCCACTGCTACTATGATGTCTTTATATTTTCGCCGATATTGCATCGGTTCATCTCCTACGGTCAGCGCATTATCATCGGGTAGTACAAATCTGAATCCTTGTGTTTGCCTTTTGTACCCCCTGCTTAAAGTGGCAACATCAATGTAGTCTTTTAGCAATTCTATCAGATATTCTATATGTGGTGTCTTCCCGGCGCCACCAATGCTGAGGTTTCCAACCCCAATGACAGGGATGCTGAAACGGGATGCTTTAAGAATTCCTGTTTCGTAAAAAAAATTGATAGTCGAAACAATGATACCATAGATGAGTGAAACGGGGGAAAGCAGTACCCTGATAATGATTTTTCTGAACATAAAATTATAACGCTTACTTCAAATATTATTCCCTATAATTGTAGTTTAAACAGAATCCTTATGATAGGCTGGCCTAAAGCAACAATTGTAAATATGATTACTGTAACAATCGGAAGTCTGATAGGGTTATGGCTGAAGCAATTTTTTTCGGATGATGTTCAGGAAATTGTCTTTCAGGCGGTTGGGTTGGGAACATTGCTCATAGGTATTAAAATGGC
>JACMLK010000421.1 GCA_014379665.1 Saprospiraceae bacterium
ATCTAAATCTAAATCACCATCCATATCAAAAATGCACAAAGTTGATCCGGAATGTCTCACCCCCTGATTTCCTCCGGTGGTAATTCCGGATGCACAAGAAAAAGAGTTGTCGCTTAATACAATGGCATCATTGAATTGATTTTCGGCAAATTTGCCCCAACAAATATCCTTTCGGATATACTTCAGGGAATCCTGCCCAAGATTTTCTTCCACACTCAAATTTTGATAATAGGTTGCAAAACTACCATCCGGTTCAAAACTCACAATATCCATATCACCATCAAAATCCACATCTGCAATGGCGGGTAAATCAATAGAGCTTACATAAATTTGGGTAAAACCATTAGTGATCGGGAATTGTAATATTTCTGCCAGTCCGTAATTAAAAGTCACAAGTTTAAATATTAATCTTGCGTCTTCCCTTTTCCCTTTCCAAACTTCTATGCATCCGGGATACAATGAGGATGATGCAAATATGTCCTGTATTCCATCGTTATTATAATCTACAAGTAGTGCCCAATTTCTTAATTTCGGAAACATAGGAATATATTCAGGGGCAAAAACATAATCCAGACTTCCGATAGCACCGGTTTTTATCAAAGGTATAATCTGATCTCCGTTCCTGTCAAAAATAAAGAGGTCTTGAATACCATCCTGATTGAAATCTATGTTAGAAAACTGACCACCCCGCAGACCTCCTGTCCCTGGAAGTTTAAGTGTTTTGAAGTCTTTGGTAACGGTGATATTTAACCGCTCGAAATTTTGTCCGTGTAATGACCCTGATTGTAATGAAATAAAAAAGACAATCAGAGAAGCGTATATATTTTTCATTAAAGGCACATTTATAGGGTTAATTACATTTTTCTACATTAAATTATTTAACGAATTTATCCGTTACAATGTTTTTGGTGCCTTTAATTACTGTACTTCTTCAGGATATATAACATACTTTCCGGCGTTTATGCTTAAAGATTAAATTCTTTCATAGATGGCCATATTTCTTTTAATTCACCTGTGTTGTGGAGTACTATCGTATTTATAAAAGTAATATTATTCGGCATTGCAAATATTTATATTTACTTTTAACCATAAATTTTACTCGAGGAATGTCTAACTGAAAAAATTAGTGTTATCAGATCTCATACTCAAAGCCGGATTATTGGGGTTTATGATAATCCAAATTTTGTTTTTCGTGTTAAACATCATGATTAATATTTTTGACATTTAATATCATTGAAGCACTAAATATCATAACATGACGAATTCAAAAATCGCCGGCATCGGGTCATATCTGCCCGACAGGATAGTAAAAAATCAGGATCTTACTAAATATCTGGATACTTCAGATGAGTGGATCAGAGAAAGGACCGGCATTGAAGAAAGGCGATATGCTACGAAACACCTCCAGACTACTACAACCTTAGGAACCGAAGCTGCAAAAATTGCCATTGAAAGAGCCGGAATTCAAAAAGAAGATATTGATTTCATTATTTTTGCTACCCTTAGCCCGGACTATTATTTTCCGGGTTGCGGTGTACTGCTTCAAAGAGAATTGGGGATCACAAATACAGAGATCGGTGCATTGGATATAAGAAATCAATGTACCGGCTTTATATATGGTTTATCTATAGCGGATCAGTTTATAAAAACCGGGATGTACAAAAATATTCTTTTGGTGGGTGCTGAAATGCATTCGATGGGATTGGATTTTTCTGATGAAGGACGAGGTGTTACGGTTATATTTGGTGACGGAGCCGGTGCTGTAGTTCTTCAGCCCACACAAAAAGAGGGTCAGGGAATTCTCACAACACATCTTCATGCGGATGGTACACACGCTGAAGAACTGGCTATGATCAATCCCGGTTCTCATGGTGGTTACCACGTAGGAACCGAAAAATATGGATATCCCGATCCTTCGGTACCAGGAGGTGTTTTTGTGACTCAAAAAATGTTGGATGATGGATTGCTGGCGCCAAATATGTCCGGACAACTCGTTTTTAAAACAGCAGTAGCAAAATTTCCAGAAGTCATCAGGGAAGCTTTAGCCAAAACAGGGTATACCACTGCTGATATAGATATATTTGTTCCGCATCAGGCCAATCTCCGAATCAGCCAGATGGTACAGAAGTTATTAAGAATTCCTGACGAAAAGGTGGTGAATAATATTCAGAAATATGGCAATACTACTGCAGCATCTATTCCTATTGCACTCTGTGAAGCATGGGAGAATGGAAGAGTGAAAGATGGAGATTTGGTTTGTCTGGCTGCTTTTGGCAGTGGATTTACCTGGGGTAGTGCTTTAATCAGATGGTGACATACCGAAATTTTGCATTCAAAGGGTAAACCAATTAAACGGTAATGCTGTTGGAATAACATAGAAACAATAATATATGAAGATTGATATTCTGGCAATTGGTGCTCATCCTGATGATATAGAACTGAGTGCTGCGGGTACTATATTAAAACATATTGAGAAAGGATACACAGTCGGAATTTGTGACCTGACGCGCGGAGAATTAGGCACCAGGGGAAATGCAGCTTTGCGCCTCACTGAAGCAGAGGAAGCGAAAAAAGTGTTAGGAGTCAAATTTAGACTTAATACCCGAATGAATGATGGTTTTTTCGAACACAATGAAGTGAATATGATCAGTATTATTCAGGTGATACGTGAATATCAGCCTGAAATCGTATTGGCAAATGCGATCAGTGACAGGCATCCTGATCATGGAAGGGCTTCAAAACTTATCAGTGATGCTTGTTTCTATTCAGGTTTGATTAAAATTAATACCAAAGATAGTAACCAGAAAAATCAAAACCCGTGGCGACCCAAAGCAGTGTATCATTATATTCAGGACAGAAATCTGAAAGCTGATCTGGTGGTTGATATTTCATCTTTTATGGATAAAAAAATAGAGGCAATCATGACATTCAGGTCTCAATTTTTTGACCCGGAATCGACAGAACCCACCACCCCGATCTCTTCTAAATCTTATATTGAATATATCATGGCTAAAAACCGTGCGTATGGTCGTGACATAGGTGTGGAATATGCAGAAGCATTTACCGTAGAAAGAAATATCGGGGTTAATAATTTATTTGATTTGATCTGATCATAGGGTTTGGCCAAATCTTGCCACTAAAAATACTTAAAACTCTGACCTGCTTTAATGCTCAGTAAAGAAGCATAAATTAAATCAATGACACGTTCCACGTCTTTTTGATGCGCCATTTCTACCGTAGTGTGCATGTATCTGAGTGGCAATGAGATGAGCACAGAAGGGACGCCTCCATTGCTGTATGCAAAAGCGTCAGTATCCGTACCTGTGCTTCTGCTTGAAGCAGCTCTTTGGAATTCAATTTTATTTTTTTCCGCTACTTCAATGATCAGATCCAGTAACTTGTTATGAACAGCAGGTGCATAAGTAAGACTAGGTCCCAACCCGCATTTAGTGTCACCCTGGATCTTATTATTTACTAATGGGGTGTTGGTATCATGTGTCACATCAGTTACTATTGCCACATGAGGTTTGATCGTATTGGCAATCATTTCTGCACCTCTAAGACCGATTTCTTCCTGTACCGCATTGACTATATACAGCGAATAAGGTAGTTTTTTCTTTTTCTCTTTGAGCCGTCTTGCTACTTCGGCAATACAAAATCCCCCGATGCGGTTGTCGAGGC
>JACMLK010000422.1 GCA_014379665.1 Saprospiraceae bacterium
ACCTATTTAACGATTAAAATCTTCTTAAAGTTTTGTTTTAGACTCATTTCAATGCTATCACTGGATAAGTTGAAATTAATGTTTTTGAAAAGCATGGCATAATCAGTTTTTACACTAAACACCGTGTTGATACCTTTAGGAGTAGTTAAGGTTGAATCTATGGTGAAATTGACAGACGTGCCATACCCCGTCAAATTAAAATTAAGGGTATCAGGAGTGGTTATTAATCTTTCTATTTTTATGGAAATATGGGCCTGATCTCCTGCTGTGTTTTTCAGCTTGTTTAGTTCCGAAAGCACATGACCCTCAGTCAGATTTGCAAAAACCGTATTTAAAATGGTGTCTTTTAACCCAAGTGTAAACGACAGTTGATCGAAAGTACCCGCATCTTTGATACTTCCTGCAG
This sequence comes from Saprospiraceae bacterium, assembly GCA_014379665.1. GTDB lineage: Bacteria > Bacteroidota > Bacteroidia > Chitinophagales > Saprospiraceae > OLB9. The sequence continues at coordinate 407 of JACMLK010000422.1, forward strand.
TAATCAGTGGATCTGTATACCTGACGATCTTCATATCGTCCGGCAAAGTGATTGTTTTATCAGCATTGCTGATCGTTTCTATGATTTGGTTATTACCCGTCTTTGTATTATGTAAAACGAAAGAGGAAAGATAATATCTGATGTCCAGTATTCTATACTTTTGTTGCATATCATTGACCAATGTATCCGTTGTGCTGAACGTACTGTCACCTGCCATATGTGTTATCTGGAGTTGTAACTTTGGAAAAATGCAGCAATCATCACAAGGATCATCAGAAGTCACGTCATAATTTTCGGCCAGCACCTCCTGACATCCTTCTTTTCGGGTGTAACATGCCTGGTTAAGTAAAATGATGACGAGAACTAAACAGATGATATAGCTATTTTTCATGCTGAAGGTGATTATGATTTTTTCTTCATTTCTTCAAATATGCCTTTGACAATCTGTTTTACCTGAGCAGAAAAATCCTTTTCCATGATCCAGTAATAATAATTTGGTTCTGTTTTAAATACATGCGCAACAAGCTGTCCTGCGTATTTACCGAAATTAAAAACTACTTCCCCATTGGCGTTATATTTTAGTCTTTGGGTGATGTCGAGCATACTGTTATCCGAGATGAATTCGGCAATCGCATTTATGTCATTTTTGATAGGAGCAAGATGGGTAAATCCGTCCCCATCGACATAATCGACATTTTCATATCTTTTGATCTGTCCTTTGAACACCTCTACAGTAGCCCTGGCGTCTGCCAAAGCATCATGGGCTTCCAACAAATTGCCGTTACAATAAAGTTTATATGCCGCTTTTAAGGTACGGGGCTCCATTTTATAAAATATCTTTTGCGCGTCAATCAGTTTTCTTTTGCTGATATCCAATTCCAAACCTACACGTTGGAATTCTTCCATCAGCATTGGAATGTCAAATCTGTCAGAATTATATCCTCCTAGATCAGCGTTCCCGATAAAGTCATATAATTGTCGTCCTACCTGTTCAAAAGTCGGTTTATTCTTTAACATTTCGTTACTGATACCATGCACTGCAAATGCTTCTTCAGAGATCGGGAAACCCGGGTTTATCAACATGAACAGTTCCTGCGGTTCATCAGAGCCCTTTGAATATTTGATCAGGGCTATCTGTAGAATTCTGTCTTTTAATACATTTAGTCCGGTAGATTCTATATCAAAAAAAACAATATCCTTCTCTACATTCAATGTTATACTCATTTCTTTTGATAATTAATGTTGTTCATTATTAAGATAATATCGTGAAAATCCCTCGCTGACTTTAAATTCAAAAATACCATCACCTTCCGTGTCATAAATAAAACAGGCATCTATACCTTTTAATTGTTCGACAAGTAATAAAGATTTCTCCAGACCCAACACCATGAATGCAGTAGCGTAAGCGTCCGCAGAGATGCAATCATCAGCAATCACTGTGGCACTAAGGATATCTGTGGGCTGACTCATTCCTGTAAACGGATTGATGATATGGGCAAATTTTTGGCCCTTTGATTCGTAGGCATTGCGATAATTTCCACTGGTAGCAAGTGATTTATTTGACACCATCAACGGGAGTTCAATCTCTGTCTCCAGAGCACCTTCTGTGGGTTTGTTGATACCTATCACCCAATCTTTTTGTCTGTCGTTCAGACCAAGTGATCTTATTTCTCCACCTAAATTTATCATAAAATTCCGGATACCTTTTTTTGTAAAAAAATCGGCAATCACATCCACAGCATATCCGGGGGAAAGCGCATTGAAATCAAGCTTGACTTCTTTTTTTGGCTTCCAAATGCAAATCTCTCCCTGAGCATTTTTTGAAAGTTGAAGGGTGTCAAAAACCAGCAACGAAAGCAGATTTGCCACTTTTATGGTATCTACCTCACTGAGCTTTTTCTTTTCCTTATACCCAAAACCATAATAGTTAACCAAAGGAGCTATAGAAGGATCAAAGGCACCTCCGGTGAGTTTATATACTTCTTTTGATTTAATAAATATGGGTTCAAAATATGGGTCTTTCTGTGGATCAAAACAATACATGCTGTCAGCGGCATTAAATAATGACAATGTACTCGAATCAATATATAAAGACATGGAGGTGTTAAAATCACTCAAAATAGAGTCAATAGCATTTTTTAGTAATTCAGGGGAGTCCGTTTGTGCGGTAATGTTGTATTTGGTACCCATAGTCGGGCCTGTAAATTCAAAATATGATGATTCCTTTTCCTTGCATCCTGAAATTAAAATAAAAAGACAGCCTACAAAACATGTCATTATTATACGCATACCGATTATTATTCTTTTAATCTTTTTTGTCATTGAGCAAACCTCTTCCCCTCGCTTCTTCCGAATATGAATGTAATTCCACGGGATGTGAAGATTTTTTACGAATGCGCATATTCAGAAATTCCACCAAGAGCGAGAATGCAATGGCAAAATACAGATATCCTTTTGGCACAGCACCTATTTCAGAATTAAAAATACTCAGATTGGCAAGGTGCCCGCCTTCAATGATCAGCATAAAACCAATCAGAATTAGAAACGCAAGACCAAGCATCTGAATAGTAGGATGTTCATTCACAAATCTGCCCACAGGCACAGCAAATACCATCATTATGAGCACTGAAAAGACTACTGCAATGATCATGATCACCAACGCACCATGTACACCATTTGTCATACCCACCGCAGTGAGGATAGAGTCAAATGAAAATACGATATTAATTACCGTGATCTGAGTAATGGCAGAAGATAATGAAAGGGGCTTCTTTTTATTATTACTCGTACTGTGGTCTTCTCCTTCCAGTTTGTGGTGAATCTCACTTACACTCTTGTATAATAAAAATATACCACCTGCTATAAGAATGAGACTCTGCCCCGAAAAACCGGCCTTTAAATATTCAGTATCTATCGTTATCCAGGGTTCTTCCATAGCTATTAGAACGGATATGCCCAATAACAGGACGATCCGCATGACCATGGCCAGAATGAGACCGATATTGGTGGCTTTTTTCTGTTGTTCAGGAGGAAGTTTACTGGCAGCAATGGAAATAAATATGATATTGTCCACTCCAAGCACTATCTCAAGAAAAGTAAGCGTAAGCAAACTGAGCCAAACCGCCGAACTTGCAAAGTCAGGTATAGTCATTAAATTAAAAAGCATATACAATGAAAGTTGATTATTTTGAAGTGCAAATTTAAATTTAATTTTTGAACTTAGTACTCTGTCCGGTTAATAAGTTACATTATAATGGCAGTTATTTTGAAGCGCAACCAGGTTTTTGAAGGATCACACTTAACGAATCAGCCGTTAATAAATCGTGTAGAAAAACCGTTAAAAATCCAAAACTGTATAACTAAACAGGCCTGAAAGGCTGTTATATTTCAAGATAGGGTGTACACCCAATCTTAATTAAAATATGAGACCTACAGCCCTGAAGGGGCGCAATAATTATGGCTCACTGATTCTTGATCAAAGTTGCATATGTTTCTAATAGAGTATGATTCTTCCGGAAGCAACATTCAGTCAGTCACTCTTTTTTTAGAGAATGGTCGGGCCTACCTGCCTTTTAAAACATCAATTCAAAACAAACTTATGAGATATTTTGACACTTTGCAAAATGCCCGGGATCATCGAAAAAATCCCACTGAAGCAGAAAAATTGTTTTGGGAAAATGTAAAAGGTAAGAAATTAATAGGGCTGAAGTTCAATAGGCAGTTTATCATTGAATACAAGGAAATATTAGTCAACAAACTATTTTATATAGCTGATTTTCATAATTTTGAACATAAAATTGTAATAGAAATAGATGGAAGTGTAGATGAAGACCAAAGAGAATATGATAAAGAACGGCAATCAGACATAGAAACTTTGGGGTATCAGGTAATAAGATTTACTAATGATGAAGTGCTTTATGATTGGGATGCAGTAGAAAAGAAACTGAT
>JACMLK010000423.1 GCA_014379665.1 Saprospiraceae bacterium
ACTTGTATAATGACCTGATTTTATGTGCCGGGAGACCGGTGATTAGGTGGGTGAGGAAAAAATCAGGAACGTGCGACGAACGTAAGAAAACAAATGCCAGATACGTGAGATAATGCTAAAGAGAGTTTTTTGTATTGGGAGTTTTTTTGTTTACTTTTTTTGCGGAAAAAAAAGTAAAAGCCAAGCCGGCTCGAGGCGAATAAACGTAATTTTTTAATTGAATAGTTTCAGAAAAGGTTATTAAAAAATGAAGTGCAATTTGTAATACACACGTTAAGTATCCATTGAGTACCAAAAGATTAAATTTCATTACTTTTGCGTCAAATTTTCAATAAAACATGTTAGACAAACTGGAAGCCATACAGGACAGGTATTATTATTTGGAAGAAAAACTTTCAGACCCTGAGGTACTGGCTGATATGAAACAATTCGCAAAAATAAATAAAGAGTATAAAGACTTATCAGAGATAGTTGAAACGTTTATGGAATTTAAACTCATTTCTGCCAATATGGAAAGTGCACGTGAGATGATTAAAGATACAGACCCTGAAATGAAAGATATGGCACAGACAGAGTTAAATGAACTTCAGCCTAAACTCGAAGCACTGGATGAAAAAATAAAATTTCTGCTCATTCCCACTGATCCGGAAGATAGCAAAGATGTGATCTTTGAAATCCGATCGGGTACAGGGGGTGATGAAGCCAGCATCTTTGCCGGCGATCTCTATAAAATGTATTCAAAATATTTTGAATCACAAGGGTGGAAAACTGAAATACTGGACGAAAACCCCGGTTCGGTTGGAGGTTTTAATAAAATTGTAATGGAAGTATATGGTACAGATGTTTATGGTAAATTAAAATTTGAATCCGGTGCACACAGAGTTCAAAGAGTGCCGAAAACAGAAGCCCAGGGTCGGGTACACACCTCTGCTGCTACGGTAGTAGTGATGCCTAAATATGAAGAAGAAGAGATCGATATTCGTAAGGATGAATTAAGAACCGACACATTCAGATCTCAGGGGGCCGGTGGTCAGCATGTGAACAAAACAGAATCAGGAGTTCGTTTTACGCATTTACCTACCGGAATTGTAGCCGAAAGTACAGATTCCAGATCTCAACACAAAAACAGAGAGATTGCCCTTCAAAGATTATATGTGAAGATTCGGGAAGCTTCCAAAGAAAGAACGTATCTTGAACAGAAAGACAAAAGGAAGTCTTTGGTCGGTACGGGTGACAGGTCTGACAAAATCAGAACGTATAATTACCCGCAAAACAGAATAACAGACCACAGGATCAACCTGACTCTATATAATTTAGATAAAGTGGTAGAAGGTGACGTGGAAGAAATCATCCTGTCGCTTCAAAGAGCAGAAAATGCAGAAAAGATGAAAGGAAGTGATGATTAAATCTTTCTTAAGGATCTTACTTCCTTTGGGTAAATAACCAGGGCAACAAATCCAGATCCCGTATGGCTTCATTCCAAACATCATGCTTGCCTTCCGGATACTCTGTATACCGTGTATACGCCCCGGAGTCATTCCTCATTTTTACAAAGTCTCTGGAGAATTGTACAGGAACCACTTCGTCCTTTGCACCATGAAACACCCATAATGGAATGTGTCTGTAATGAGACATTTTACCATAGTCAGCGCCCCCGCATATGACCGCTCCTCCGGCAAAAATATCCGGCCTTCTGCTTAGTAAATCATAGGTCCCAAATCCACCCATAGAAAGTCCGCTGACATATACCCTGCTTTTATCAATATTCGGATCTTTCAACAATTTGTCCAATAATAACATCACATCTTTCATCGCCTCGGTAACCTGTCCGTTATTAATGATGACCCATTCAAATCTTTTGACAGGTGCCCAGTAATCTTCTTTAGGACATTGAGGAACAACCACCACGGCGGCATACTTTGACTGAATTTCAGAAGAAGTGATATATGGTACTACGTGAACCAGTGAGCTCTTATTATCATCACCTCTTTCACCAGCTCCATGCAAAAAGAGAAAAAGCGGTGTTTTGGAGTCCTTTTTACCATAACTATCAGGAAAATAAATATTGTAAAGCAGTGCTTTGCCATCATCTGTTTTATACTTTTTCGGAAGCATAATGCCGCGTTTTATGACAGTACAACCAGATATCAGCAATATGAAAATAAATAAAACAGCATAAGCAGAGCGCATAGAAGAATTTATTTAGTTAACACATTTTGAAATATATATGACGTAAATATAAGAATTGACTTTCAGCCATCAAATCAATTTCAAATCTTGTCAGTCGATAGCTGTCAATTTGTCACTGAAAGACCTGTGGCACAGACTTTGACAATGAAAGATTGTTAATCAAAATTAATAATAATTATGTCAAAAGGTAATATCTCAGTACAAGCGGAAAATATTTTTCCCATCATTAAAAAGTTTCTTTACTCGGACCATGAAATCTTTTTGAGAGAACTGGTTTCCAATGCAGTAGATGCAACTACTAAAATTAAAACATTAGCGCTTAAAGGAGAAGTCAAAGAAGAATTGGGCGACCTCAAAATTGAAATCCGGATTGATGCCGAGAATAAAACGCTCCATATCATCGACAAAGGTATCGGAATGACAGAAGAAGAAATCAACAAATACCTGAATCAGATGGCTTTCTCTTCCGCTGAAGAATTTCTGGCCAAATACAAAGATGATGCTGCTATAATAGGCCATTTCGGTCTTGGTTTTTATTCTGCTTTTATGGTGGCCGATAAAGTGGACGTCATTACAAAATCCTATCAAAAAGATGCTCCTGCTTCAAAATGGTCTTGCGATGGTGATCCTGAATACACGATCGAACCTCATGAAAAAACCGAAAGAGGTACGGAGATCATTCTTCATATCAATGATGAAAATAAAGAGTATCTCGAAACACACAGAATTAAGGAACTTCTGAATAAATACTGTAAATTCCTGCCTGTAGAAATCAAATTCGGAACCAAAACAGAATCAACTTGGGAAGGTGAAGGAAAAGACAAAAAGGAAATTAAAACTGAAGTGGATGATATCATTAATAATCCACACCCCATCTGGAAAATGAAACCAGCCGACCTGACGGACGAAGATTACAAAAGCTTTTATAACGAATTGCATCCTTTCAGTCAGCCACCTTTATTTTGGATTCATCTCAATATAGACTATCCTTTTAACCTGACAGGGATACTTTATTTTCCAAAGATCAACAATAGCTTCGAAGTTCAAAAAAACAAAATACAACTGTATAGCAATCAGGTGTACATCACCGATGATGTAAAAGAAATTGTGCCTGAATTTCTGATGTTGCTGCACGGAGTGATAGATTCGCCCGACATACCACTTAATGTGTCCAGAAGTTATTTGCAATCAGATAATAATGTCAAAAAAATCAACTCTTACATTTCCAAAAAGGTATCAGAGAAACTTTATTCTCTCTTTGAAACTGACAGAAAAGGATATGAAGAGAAATGGAAAGAAATAAGTACATTTGTCAAGTATGGAATGATTTCAGATGAGAAATTTAATGAAAAAGCTTCCTCTTTTGTCTTGTTAAAAAATCTGGAAGGAAGTTATTTTACACTGGAAGAATATAAAGAGAAAGTAAAAGCCGTACAGACGGACAAACACAACAAACTGATTTATATTTATGCAAATGATGCCAGGGCACAACACAGCTATATAAAGGCAGCCAAAGAATATGGTTATGATGTCCTTGAAATGGACACCATTATTGACAATCATTTCATGCAAAATCTTGAATACAAAGGACATGAAGTCACTTTTGTCAGGGTAGATTCTGATACACCTGATAATCTTGTTCAAAAGGAAGAAAATAAAGAGTCGGTGCTAAGTCAGTCAGAGCAGGATAAGGTAAAAGATATATTTACCAAATCAGTAAAAAATCTGGGACTTGGTCATATAGAACTGAAACCGTTAGCGCCATCAGATCATCCGGTCACTATTACCAGACCTGAATTCATGCGTCGGATGAAGGAGATGCAGGCTATGCAGGGTATGGATATGGGTATGTTTCCGGATAGCCACAATGTGGTTATTAATACCAACCATCCGCTTATTGCAGATAAACTCATCAAAATGAAAAGTGAAGATAAAAAAGCGGATTTTGCCAATTACCTGCATGATCTTGCTTTACTAAATCAGAATATGCTGAAAGGGGAAGAATTGTCCACGTTTATTGCGAGAAGCCTCGAGTTTATTAAATAATAAGAGCATTTGCAACCACATGAAAACCACTGCTTTCTGAAAATAGGAAGTAGTGGTTTTTTGTTACAGGTAAATCTCAGACATAATGCAGTCATCATTTATAATGCTGAATCAAATGTCCCGTTACATCATCCAGTAATTCAAACACCTCAGAAAATCTATCATCATAATAAGGATCCGGCACGGCTATATTTCTGTTATGATATTTGAAATTCATGATAAGTCTGACTTTGGACTTTTGGATGTCAGTTGTACAAAGTTGGGTAATATCCTGATAATTTGAACTATCCATTGCGAGAATAACATCATAATAGTCCAGATCATCTTTAGTAATTTTTCTACATATCTGACCCGAAATATCGATATTCCTATTTCGGCATACTTTTACAGACCTTTTATCGGGAGCTTCTCCATCATGCCAGCCGGAAGTGCCCGCTGAATCTACTTCCCAGTCCAGTCCCTGTTCCTTTAATTTACTCTCCAGAATTCCTTGTGCCATTGGTGATCTGCAAATATTGCCAAGACATACCATCAATATTTTCATAGCTGCTTTACTTCCATTCAAAACAATAAACGATAAAAAGCGAGTAAGTGTTGAGTTTTCGAAAGTCACATCAATACGATGTAGTTACTTTTGTGTCAGGATTTATCTTTTTTGGTTTCAGAATACACAACTAAATTTTTCATAATATTCAACCATATTTCCGGTTGACAATTTTTCATCCGTGCCGATAGTGGCCAAATGGATATTCACTGCCTTGATGCTGCTTGGAAGATTGGAATTATTCACCATTCTTATCATATTTACTCCTTTCTTCTGGAGATCAAATTGATGGCGTTAGTTTGTCTTTTAACATTTGTCTGACTTGCTGATGCCATTCTTCACTCAGAATACTCAGCACTATACTGTCACGTCTTGAACCATCTGCACAATATCCATTACTACGTAATATACCTTCCTCTTTACAACCAATGCTTTTCATTGCTGCTTTACTCCGTTCATTTCTGTTATCCGCCCTGAATTCAACCCTTCGGACCCCCATCTCACCGAAGGCAAATTCCAGCAATAAGTATTTACAATGTTTATTGAGACCTGTTCCCTGAAAATCTTTACCATACCAGGTAAAGCCCAACTGCACTGTGTCAGCCCCGGAATTTATATCATAGAATCTGGTACTGCCCGCATATTTCATTTGTTGTTTATCGAAAACAATAAATGGATATTCTTTAGCCTGCTTTCTGCTCAATATTGCATTGACAATATAATTTTTCATCCCTTCATATCCCGCACCCGATATTAATGAATAAGACCATAATTCAGGTTCATTTAGTGCAAATGGAAGCAAATACTCAAAGTCGTTTTCTTCGATTGGTCTTAATATGACCGAATCGTCTTCCAATACATATGCTTTATTAAAATCAAAAGTCATATTCAGTTCTGTATTACAAACATTCGGTCAATTTAGTATGGTAAATCAGGATAATCATTAAGCCTTAAATCCGGCATCCACACTTATTTTCAGCATAGCGTCTATACATTTTCTTCCCTTTTGAATGACCCAATCTTCCAGAATAATCTCGGGCAATTCATATTTCATACTCAGGTATAACTTTTCCATTGTATTGCGTTTCATGTGTGGACATTCATTGCAGGCACATGAATTAGTTGGAGGCGCCGGTATGAAAGTTTTGGTAGGTGATAACAGTTCCATCTGGTGTAATATTCCTGCTTCGGTGGCAACAATAAAGGAAATAGCTTCATTATTCACGGTATATTTTATCAACTGTGAGGTGGATCCAATAAAATCAGCCATGGTAAGGATATGTTCCTCACATTCCGGATGTGCTATAAATTTTGCACCCGGATATCGGTGCATCAGTTTGGTGATCTTTTCGTGTGAAAATATTTCATGAACCATACATGCCCCATTCCAGAGTATCATGTCTCTTCCTGTTTTTTTGATAAGATATGCACCCAGATTTTTATCAGGAGCAAATATAATTCCCTTCTCCTTCGGTATACTGTTAATCACGACTTCTGCATTCGATGAAGTACAACATATGTCAGTCAATGTTTTTAATTCAGCGGTACAATTAATATAACTTACCACAACGTGATCAGGATATCTTTCTTTAAATTTTTTAAATAGTGGCGCAGGACAACTGTCTGCAAGTGAGCATCCGGCCTTGAGATCCGGTAATACGACCTTTTTTGTTGGGTTAAGCATTTTAGCCGTTTCGGCCATAAAATGAACGCCTGCAAAAACGATAATATCTGCTTCAGTACTTTCGGCCTTTTGTGATAAACCAAGACTGTCCCCAATATAATCTGCTACATCCTGTATTTCTGACTCCTGATAGTAATGAGCAAGTATAATAGCATTTTTTTCCTTTTTCAGTTTATTGATTTCATGTACAAGATCCAGTGTAGGGTCAATATCAATATCAAGGTATCCTTTTTGATTGAGTTCAGTTTTTGCTATTTCTATGACTTCAGACATGATGTTGTGTTTTTTTTAACTAACAGAATATTTCTACTGACTTGACATATCGGCCCAATCCAAAGTAGTGACTATGGCATAATGATCAGAAAAACTATCTTTTATAATATGGAAGGTGGAGACATTCAACAAATTGTCCACAAACACATAATCTATTCTTAACAATGGAATTTTGCCTGCATAAGTTGTACCCAATCCAAATCCTCTTTCTCTGAAAGCGTCTATACCAAGATCGGACATGACATGATAGGTGTAAGACTGAGGTGGATCATTGAGGTCTCCGGCCAATATAGTTTTGTAAGCACTATTTTCAGCATGCTGGGCTATTTTTTCGGCTTGCCTGCTTCGCTGCAAATGGTGATTTCGGAATTTACGTAGTATTCCTTTTATATCATACCAGGCTTGTTTCTGATCTATTTCTGTTTGATTAGCAAGTTTTTCTGCATCCTTGCTGATTCTGTTTGATTGCAGATGAAATGAATACACTCTAATCGTATCAAACTCAAGTTTAATATCAGCCCAAAGACATGAATTCGTAATAGTACCAAAGTCAATTTCTCCCTTATTCACAAATGGATACCGCGACATAATGATGGCACCTTTTTCCTTAGAATATAAATGATGCCCGGGGAATGTTTGTTTAAGAATATCATAGGCATAGGGGCCAACTTCCTGAATGCAGAAAATATCTGTATTTTTGTATTGCTGAAGGAAATCTATAAATGCATGTTTTTTTTCATCTCTGTTTTTTTTCTTCTTATCGTAACCAAAGGAAGCATTGCTGATATTATACGTCATAAATGTGATCGATTCTTCTGATATTTCCTGCATTTGGCTATTGAATGAAATAAACCCTTTAAACTGACTATAGCCAAGGATGATACATATCAGCGACGGCCAGATATAAGAAAATTTTTTGAATGACCAGAATATCACGAAACTAATATTTAGAA